>CAYQDH010000408.1:0-3935 GCA_964416075.1 uncultured Anaerolineales bacterium
GCAATTCGGTGGGGCTGGGCGGGATGGGGCCACTGGTGACGAGCTGTAGACCGGGCACGGCCGTCTCCATGATGACATCATCCAGGGAGCCCGCCTCACCCACCAGCAGCGAGCTGAGGCCCGAGCCATCGCTCGGGCAGTTCCAGAACCTGTGTAGCGAGGGGCGGCGCAAGTCGGCATCCACGAGGATCGTCCTTTGGCCGGCCTGCGCCGTGACCACGGCCAGGTTGGTGGCGGTGGTAGATTTGCCCTCGTTGGGGCCGGTGCTGGTGATGAGGAAAACCTTGCGCGTTACACCGACGGGCAGGGAGTAACGCAAGTTGGTGCGCAGCATGCGATAGGCCTCGGAAAAAGGAGACTTGGGCTGCAGCAGCGCGATGGCCTCCGGGTTGGGGCTATTGCCGGGGATTTGAGCGATGGCCCCCAGCATGGGCGCCTGCAATACCTGTTCTACATCGGTGCGGTCTTTGATCGAGTCATCCATATACTCGATGAGATAGGCAGCGCCAGCGGCGAGCATCAGGCCGACGATGGCTGCCAGGAGCGTATTCTGCAGGATCTTGGGCTTGGTGGCTTGGAGGGGCACCTCGCCGGGCTCGATGACCCGGATATAGTTGGTGGAAGCGCTGCCCACATAGTAGAGCAGCGAGGAGTAGCTATCGCGGCGGTCATTCAGCGCCTGCTGTAGCTGGGCCACTAAATCCTGATTGCCCAGTTCTTGCTCCTGGACGATCGCCCTGGTCAGGGCATCGATCTCGGATTGCAGGTTGGTCAGCTGGTTGTTCACGAACTCGCGATAGACCTGCTCCTGGCGCTCGCGGGCGCTGGGGCTCTGCAGGATTAGCTGGCGGGCCACTTCGTCGACTATGGCTGCGGCGCGGTGGGGATAGGAATCGGCCGCCGTGATGCGCAGAAGCTGGGTGTCGCGGATCAGCGAGACGGTGACGAATGGCTGTTCGGGGAGGCCCAGTGCAGCGGCCGTGGCATCCAGGATGGAGCGGGCCTTGGCCAACTCGGCATAAGTCTGGGCCAGTCGCTGGCTGGTCTCCAACTCGCTCCAGTCTGGGTTGGCCACATCCACACCCCCACCGATCATGATTAGGGTGGATGATTCGTAGGTGGGGGTCATGTGCGTGCTCACCAGGTAGGCGATTCCGCCGCCTAGGATGGTGCAGATGACCAGCAACCACCACCATTTCCTAGCCAGGGCCAAGTACTCACGTAGTTCCACGTTGGTTGTCCTTTGCAACGTTCGGGTTATGCGGTTATCTGTCAGCCACTGCGACCCGAGCAGACGTCACAGAGACACAATACCTGCCGCGACCCACAGCGGATTTACAACCTGATACTAGTATCCGGCGATGAAAATAAGCTGAAATTTTCAGATAAATGGTGTGACGATTTTGTCATGATGCTGCGATGCAGGTGGCCAGATCGCAGCATTAAGCCTAGCGGGGCGGGCCGGTAAAGCGCGCAGAACCTCTCTCGACCTCTGTGAGGGGGTGTGGCAGGGCGGAGGGATCGACCCACAGGCGAAAGGGCCGGCGGATGATCCAGCGGCGCGAGGTGATGTCGAATTGCCCGGCGAGCCAGGTCCCCACCATGAGGCGATAGATGGCGCGGTCGGGTGGGCCGAGGGCCACGACTCGCGGGCGCCAGGCCCTGGGCAGCACGGGCATGCGCCCCAGGCCGGAGAGCACAGGAGAAACCAGGGCGCGGAGAGGGCGCAGGGCCGGGAGCATACGGCGCCTGAGGCGGGCGACCCAACAGACAGCGAGCGCCCACCCGCAGCCTAGGCGCCCGCCATGAATGGCGCGCCGGCGCGAAGCGCGGTGCGCGGCGATGACCCGGCCCACGATATCACCAGGCCGGAGCAGCCAGGGGTCATCGTTACCATTGTTATCACCGCGGGTGCGGATGCCCTCCGCTGACAGGGTTGTCACGCGGTGAACCACGGCCCGGTCCGCGCCGGGCGGCAGGCAGAGGACGACATCCCCGATGCGTGGGGCCAGCGGTCCATAAGGCGCAACCTCCAGCAAGTCCCGTTGGCAGAGGGTGGGGTTCATGCTGGAACCGTCATGGGCGCAGAAGAACGTGCTTCGGGGCTTGGCCCCAGCCAACGCGCGAAGGGCAGATGGATCGCCGGCCAAGAGCAAGCACGCCTCTTGGGCCATAGGTCTCAGCCTGGCATGGGCAGCGGGACGTGGGTCGCTCATGCGCCTTCCAGGACCCGCTCGATCTCCTGCCAGAAAGCGCCGGTCAGGGTGAGGTGCAGGGTGTAAGCAGGCACTGCCCTGGCCAGGGTGCAGAGGTTATCGAAACGCCTGGTTTGTAGCGCGCGAGCATGCAGCCCACTTTCCTCCCGAGCGATGCGCCTGCCGACCTGTTTGGTTGTCTCGACCAAGAGGGGCACTGCATGACCCGCGCCCAGGGGCTCGAGACTATCACGAGGGGCCTGCACCAGAAAGAACACACCGTCGAGTGGTACTGCGTGTTGAACGTCCCAACTGCTGTCGGCGTGCCCATCTAACCAATGACTCCAAGTAGGCCAGGGATGCGCCCAAAACTTGCCCGCTCGATCTGGTAGCACGAGGGTGGCGTCGTCGGACAGAGAGTGCCAAGGGTGCGGTAGGCGCTCGCTAGCGGTCGTCTTGCCCCTGTCTCCAGGTCCAGCCAGAATGATTCCTCGACCATTACGCTCGGCCAGACCCCCGTGAAGAAGCACGCCACCGCGGCATTCCGTGTCTAGGGCGATCGCTTGTCCGAGCCAGCGCAACCTGGTGGCGATTGCGCTGGCATCGAATGTAGCCACTGTGCAGGTGAGTTCCCGTGGACTGGGCTCCGCGTGGTTCGGAGGGACAGGCTTCTTTTGGCTCGGCTCGAGAGTGTGATGGTTGTACCTGGCCACATCCGCTGTGTCCGAAACGGCCCTGCCGCCGGCCGAGTTGCATCCGTCTTCTTGTACGTAAACGGTCAAGTGGGTAACAGCGCCAGATGCCAGCGGCGGAGCGCACTGACATTGCATCTTGGTAGCACCATAGGGCGCACCTGAGACACGCTGTGAAGACGTCCCTAATTCAACGGTCCTCCCTCGCGCTTGAGTGGCAAGGCAGCTTGACAGGGATAGACGCATCGCGGACAGAAAGAGTGCGACCAGCTTTTCGGCGGCTGGGTTCCCCGCGCTGATATGCCACATAGAGCCATCGGCGAGAACCGGACCTGTGATATGCCTCATCCTTGCAATTCTAGGTGTCGCCGGATCCTGACCGGCAGTTCTTCGCTACTCCACCGCCATTTGAGCACGGGTTAGCCCCGCTTCCGGTTGTGCATGGCGCTCCTTCCCCCTTGGCCAACTCGCCCAAAGGGACGACAACCGGCTTTTCGTACACGGGCTTGGTCTTTGGTTTTTCTACCATGTCTAGCCTCCACAACGGACTATTTCTCACGACAAGCGCGAGGCGGGGAACAGCCCCGCCTGGTGCGCCTGATCACAAAACCAAAATGGCGCCCAAAGAGTGCGGGCGCGGTAATAGTTCTGCGCCAGGCAAGAGCCATGGCAGCTGGCGCGCATCAAGCAGCGGGCGCAGACGCCGCCGAGGCGATGGGGCAGGCCCGCGCGCAGCTCGGCCAGCACAGGGTGCGCGTTCCACACGTCCACCAAAGGATCGGCGCCCACGCGGCCAAAGAGCATCTCGGGGAGGTGCTCGCCGATGCCGCAGAGGGCATAGTGGCCGGAGGGCAGCACGCCCAAGATGTGCAGCACGTCGCAGGCGCCAGCCCCCTTGCCAGCGGCGAGGCGGCTGAGGGGCCGGAAGGCGAGGGGCCAATCAAAGTGCAACGCGACGGATGTGGCGGGGGCCCACTGCAACTCCACTCGCTGCCCCAAGTCGACCAACTCGGGGATCGGCAGGCCCTGTACATCGTCCTTGAACCGC
>CAYQDH010000408.1:3945-5327 GCA_964416075.1 uncultured Anaerolineales bacterium
GACGATGTTGAACTTGACCGAGGCAGCGCCGCAACGCTCGGCCAAGCGGATGACGTCCTGCATCTGGGCGGCGTTGCAGCGCATGAGGGACATGACGAGCTGAGGGGCCAGGCCCACGGCCGCCAGGTTGCGCACCGCCTGTTGCACCCGCTTGAAGGATCCGGGGATGCCGCGCACGCCATCGTGGGTCCGGGCGTCGGCGCCATCGAGGCTGACGGAGACAAAGGCGTCGGGCGACTGGGCGATCTGGGCGGCGACCTCGGGGGTGCAGAGCCAACCGTTGGTCTCGATGGTGAGGCCGAGCCCCTCTCGGCGCACGATCTGCAGCAGGGCGCCGATGTGTGGGTGCAGCAGGGGCTCGCCGCCGGTGAGCTTGACCGCCTGCAGGCCCAGCGGTTTGGCCTCGGCGATGGCCGTCTCGAAGAGGGCCACGGGCAAGGTGGGGTAGCGGTCGCCATGCGGATCGAAACGGGGGGCCAGCCAGCAATGGCGACAGGCGAGGTTGCAGCCCTCGGTGAGATAGAAATAGAGCTGGCGCAGCGGCGGCGGGCCCTCGGGCCGTGCACCGGTCACGGGCACGGTGTCGCTCATGGGAGCATCTCCACCGGCGCGGCGCCGGGCATGGCCGGATCGCGCGAGGGGAGCTGGCCGCCCTCGTCCAAGTAGCGGCGGAGGCAAGCGTCGGGGCTGGGATGGTTGACCTGTCCCGTGAGGGTGTAGGCCAGGCCGGGGCAGTTGCCGGTGCAGAAGGGTTGGTAGGCGCAGCCCGCGCAAAAGGCAAAATCGGAGAGAGGAATCTCGTGGCGCTGGCGCAGCGCGTTGAGCGCCTCGCTTTCGCGCCAGATAAGGTCCAGGGGGTCGTGGGTGATGCGCCCCAGAACGATGTGGGCCAGCAGGGTGCAGGGCACGATGGCCCCATCGGCGCGTACAGCGATTTTGTGCGACGGGCAGCCACAACCCGTAAGACGGCCCCCATGCGGGAAAGGAGGCGACCCGCACGCGCGCGCGGTCTCCATCTCGCGCCAGATGCGCCCCTCGGACAGGGGCCCGGCGCTGGCGGTGATGCGCCCGGGATAGAGATCGGAGAGGCGCAACAGCGTGGCCATGGCCTCCTGCCGCTGGGCCACGCTGAGCAGGACCTGGCCGGCGTTGCCGCGGCAGGCGCCCAGGTAGCCGGCGGCATTGGTGCTGAAGCGGGGCAGGCCCAAATCATCGAGCAGGAAGCGGGCGGTGGCCTCCAGGTGGTGCACGTTGTGCTGGTGGATGGTCAGCCGGACGGTGACGGGAACGTCGTGGCGCTGCAAGGTGCGCAAGCCGCGCACAGCCTGCGCAAAAGAGCCGGGGCCACGGCAGGCGTCGTGCGTCTCGGGGCGAGAGCCATC
>CAYQDH010000409.1:0-1706 GCA_964416075.1 uncultured Anaerolineales bacterium
GCCCGTTTTTGTTTTGTACAGCGAGGACTATGCGGCCGCGGCTGCGAGCGCAGCCGTGACGACAGAAGCGAGGAGCGCCCTCCTCGCTCGCCTTTCGAACGCCGGCGCTGCGGTGTGGCAGGTGAGTCCGACACTCTTGGACGCCCTTGCTGACACCGTCACCCCGCAAGGGATCCTGGCCGTGGTGCCCATGCCTGAAGCGGACGCCTCTCTGGCCCGGGTAGCCGATCTGGTTTTGGTGCTGGATAACGTCCGTGACCCGGGCAACCTGGGCACCATTCTGCGCACCTCGCAAGCGGCGGGCGTACAGGTGGTGCTGTTGTCTGAGGGATGCGTGGATCCTTTTGCGCCCAAAGTTGTGCGTAGCGCGATGGGCGCACAGTTGCACCTGCCCCTACTACCAGACATGGATTGGCCGACCATCCAGCAGACCCTGGAGGGCAAGCAGTGCCTCCTGGCAGACATGGATGCCCCGATAACCCTGTGGGATGTGGACTGGACCCTTCCCACGGCCCTGATCGTGGGCAGTGAGGCTTTCGGGGCCGGTGAGAAAGCGCGCGGAATGGCTACGGCGAGTGTGCGCTTGCCGATGGCGGGAGACGCCGAATCACTCAATGTGGCTATGGCCACAGCCATCCTGCTATACGAGGCGCAGCGCCAGCGCCATTTTCGTCCCGCCCGTTAGTTGGTCAAATGCTCCAGCACCAGGTCCAGCGCAGCCAGGGCAGAGAGATCCTTATTCCCCAAGCGATCGGCCTGCCATTGCCGATGAATCACCCGCTGACCCGCAGGGCTGGCTACGGCGATGTACACTGTGCCCACCGGCTTGGTCTCTGTGCCTCCCATTGGCCCGGCGATGCCCGTTACCGAGATACCTACATCCACACCCACAAGCCGACGAATTCCCTGGGCCATTGCCAACGCCACCTGCTCGCTAACAGCCCCATGTGCCAAGAGCATCTCCTTGGGCACGCCGAGGAGGTCACACTTGACCTGATTGGCGTAGCTGACCACCCCCCCCAGGAAAAAGGCCGAGCTGCCCGACAAGTTGGTGATATAGTGGGCCACGAGCCCGCCAGTGCACGATTCGGCGGTGCCCAGGGTCCAACCCCTGCTCTGTAGTAGCCCGCCTAGTTTCACTACCTTTTCGATGATATCCTGCATTTCGCCCTCGCATAGCCTTTTGGGGCCGGTTCACGGACTCATTCGCTGGGTATTATACTCCGCGTCGATTGGTCGCGCAGGTGGGGTTATGATATAGTGCGCGACGAATCACCCCCTTGCTGGCCGCCTCCTGGTGCGAAGATGGGTCCAGGTTTAGGTTGGCGGCGAACCTGCGGGAGGGAGCAAACGCTGTATCTGGAGAACGGATGACGGTTCGAGCGTACAAGCATGGGTGGGCCTGGCTTGGCCTCCTGGCACGGCTGGGCCTATTACTGATCCTTGCTGCCCTATTCATTTTCTTTCTCGGAAGCGATCTGTGGCGATACCGCGTGCGTCTGCGCGGAATCGAGGGTGGCCTGGCCATGGGGCCGGCGCCCTTGGTGCAGTCGCGGCTGGGCGTCAATGGAGCCCTTGAGCGCTATCCGGACGAAACGGCTCTCCGCCAGGCGTTGCGTGGCATGAAACAGGCGGGCCTGGGCACGATCAGGCAGCGCTTCGCCTGGCAGACTCTGGAGCCCGCACAGGGTGATTATCGTTGGGAG
>CAYQDH010000409.1:1716-5324 GCA_964416075.1 uncultured Anaerolineales bacterium
ATCGCCATCATCGACAGCTCGCCTACGTGGGCTCGTGAAGCGTGGGAAGCCGATGAACCCCTCGCCCCCCCTCGCGATGTGCTGGATTACGCGAATTTCGTCCGCGCCCTGGCCGAGCGCTATGGCCGCTGGATCGACGCCTACCAAATCTGGGATGAGCCCAATATCGCGCCTCATTGGGGCAGCGGCCCCATCGACCCCGCGGCTTATGTGGGCTTGCTCAGCGCCGCCAGCGCGGCGATCCGGGAGAGTGACCCGGATGCCGTGATCATCGGTGGCGGCATGGCTCCCAATCTCGAGTCGGGCGGGCGCAACATGAGCGATGTGCAGTTCTTGCACGAGATCTACCGCCTGGGAGCGGGGCCATGGTTCGACGTCCTGGGAGTCAAGGCCTATGGCTTTTGGAGCGGCGCCTATGATCGCCGCGTCGGCGCGGACGTGCTGAACTACTCGCGAGTCATTCTCTTGCGAGAGGAGATGCTCCGGCGTGGAGAGGCCGAGAAACCAGTCTGGGCCCTGGATGGAGGCTGGTGCGCACTGCCCGAGGATTGGCATGGCCGGGCTTCGCCCCAGGGAAGCGACATGGCCTCCGTACAGGCCGACCGGTTGGAGCAGGCCTTGCAGCGCATGCGGGAAGAGTGGCCCTGGATGGGGCTATTCCTGGTAGGACACTGGCAGCCCCTGGCCGCGGAGGATGATCCCCTATGGGGTTACGCGCTGCTGAATCCCCAGGGGCAGGCTAACCTGTCGCTCGCGCGCCTCGAGCGGCGATCTCAACAAGATGACGTGCTCTATCCTGGATTCACACCTGTAGCACAGATCTCTGATCCGGCATCGACGAGCTTTCCCTTGAGCCTGCGCTTTTGGGGTACCGATGCAGACCTGCTGTTTGGCGAGCCGCCTACGGATCAGTCATGGGTGGTCACGCTCGATGGCCAGGACATCGCCACGCTTCACGAGGAGACTCCCCGGGTATGGGAGGGCGAGCCATCTGGCTGGTGGCGCGTTCGCCTGGCGCGCGGTTTGGAGCCCCAGGTACATGGCCTGCAGATCGGGGCCACGTCCACTCAACTGGCCACGTTGGAGGGGATCCTGGTGGGGTATCGGCCGCCCTTGCGAGACCTCTGGCTGTTATTGCTGGCGGGCACGCTGGTGCTAACCTGGATTGGGGCAGCCATCTATCGCACAGCGCGTCAGGCGCCCTGGCGTGAAGCCTGGTTCAGGATTGGCCAATGGTGGGATGCGACGCCGTCGTGGGTCCAGGTGGGCTCGGTTTTGGCGCCCTTAATGGTGTTGATGACCTGGCCATCGCCCCTTGTGCGCTCCGGATGCTTGCTGGTCTATGGCCTAGCCTCCCTGCTGAGGCCCGATGTGGCACTGGCCGTAGCCGTGGCAGCCATCCCTACAGCGCCGCTGTTGGTGCGTCTGCCCAAGGGCGCGTTCTCCCTCACTGAGATCAGCTTGATCGTCGCGGTCGCCAGTCGATTGTGGCATATGCTCTGGAGCCCATCGCACCAGCGTTCGAAGGGGCGCTGGTCTTTACTGGACATCGCTGTCGTGGCGCTGGTCCTCTGGGGCCTGGGATCGTCGTTTTTGGCCGAATATCGCCGGGTCGCTTTCCGCGAATGGCGCACCGTGGTGCTCGAGCCCGCCGCCCTCTATTGGTTGTTACGAACTTCAGACGAACGCGCCTGGCGGCGACCACAACTGACGGATGTACTCTGGCTCTCGGCGCTGGCTTTGTCGGCGTACGCGCTGTTCCTCTACCCACTGTCGACTGGGGTGATCGAAGCAGAGGGGGTGCGCCGAGCGAGAGCTTTCTACGGGTCACCGAACAATCTCGCTCTATACCTGGATCGGCTTTTGCCCCTGGGCCTGGCTGTGGCGGCTTGGGGCCATACGCGCTGGCGACGTTACTTCTATGGCACGGGCAGCATCTTGGTAGCCATAGTGATTCTTCTCACCTTTTCCCGAGGTGCGTGGTTCCTGGGCGTGCCCGCGGGCCTGTTGGTGCTGGTGTGGGCGCGCGGCGGGCGCATGCGCTGGTTGGCGCTGGTAGCGGTCATCGTGGGCTTGTTAGCTCTCACCACGCTAGCAGGCACCGAAAGGATTACCTCTCTCCTGGACTTTACGTCGGGCACCACATTCTTGCGTGTCAACTTGTGGCGGGCCTCCTGGGATATGCTGGTGGACCATCTCTGGCTGGGTGTGGGCCTGGACAACTTTTTGTATTACTATGGTGACTATATTCGGAGCGGGGCCGAGGTCGATCGATGGCTGTCGCACCCGCATAATATCGTGCTCGATTTTGGGTTGCGCCTGGGCGTGGGGGGCCTGGTGCTATTGGTCGCCTTGGTGGGAGGATTCTTCCGTTCCGCTTGGCGAGCTTTTCGTGCCAATGCCACCCAGAACCACGACACATTCACTCAAGCCGAGGAGGCCGGCGGTTCACAGGGCGCCCAGGCAGATCAGCCGGCGATGCTACTGGGCATTGTGGCAGGGATGGTAGCCGTGCTGGCGCACGGAATGATCGATAGCGCCTTTTTCCTGGCAGAACTGGCTTTCTGGTTCATGTTCGCATTGGCCTGGGTGCAGAAGCGGGGCGGGGAGGCGCCGATCACTGCTCCCGTACCACCTCCACCAGAGCCATCAGATTTTGTGGCGACGTGTCGGTGAGCACCGCATGGCTGGGCGATAGGATATATCCCCCACCTGCGCCCACCTCGCGGAGCAAGCGGCGCGCCTCGGCCCGCACCTGCTGTGGCGTGCCGTGTGGCAAAAGCTCCTGGATACCTACTCCGCCGTGAAAAGAGAGGCGATCCCCATAGCGATTTTTGAGCGCATAGACATCCATGATCTCGGGCTGGAAGGGGTTGTACACATCAAGCCCGATCTCGACCAGGTCGTCGAAAATGGCGCTGACGTCGCCATCGCTGTGGATATGGACGAATTTGCCCGCTCGCTTGACCTGCGCGAACATCCGTGCCAGGCGGGGTTTGAGGAAGCGGCGCCATAGACGGGGTCCCATGATCAGCCCATTGCTCTGGGAGCCCCAATCCTCGCCAAAGGTAAAGGCATCCACGTCGTAGCTCATGCTTTGCTCGATCACCGCCATATAGTAATCGGTGATGCCCTCCAAGAGCTCGTCCACAAACTGCGGATGCAGCAACATATCTTGAAGGAAATTCTCCATCCCGCGCAGTGCCCAGGCCACCTCGAACAAGTGCCCTTCGTCGCCCAGGATAAAGAGCTCGCGATGCTCGGCGATGACCCGAGGATAGTTGGCATAGGCCTCCGGTGGGGGAGGCGCCGGGAAGGTATAGCCTGCCAGCGTGGGCTCGGGCAGCGCGCAGTTAACCGGGCGCCCCCATTCCCCTTCGCCATAGAGACCCCGAGTGTCCCACACCACACCCCAGCCATCGCGCCACAGACCGGGGCTCACTTCCTGTTCCAGTCCATGAAACTGCCCCGCGCTGACGGGTCGGATGCCCCACAGATGGTTGCCCACCCAGGCGGCAAAATAAGCGGGCTCCGCCAGGCGCGGATCGCCCACATACTCGGCCAGCGGGCCGAGGGCATGCCGCGTAACCCCAATGTTCCAGGGCACT
>CAYQDH010000410.1:0-5322 GCA_964416075.1 uncultured Anaerolineales bacterium
CCCTTGGTTCCGGCTATCGGTCCGCCACACAGGATACTGGACAAGAGCATGGCCATGTTCTATGATGTCCATGAACTCTCGTATATCCTGTGGGTTGGTCACGTCTACCATGAAACCTCCTAGATCCTTGGTGGCAAATGGCGGGACTTGAGAGCAAGCCATTTCTTCATCTCCCGCGCCAGGTCGCAAGGTGGGAGCCGTGGCTGGTGCTCGCGGTGGCGCCATTGCTGCTCTTCCCTGGGTGGTGGACGGCAGTGGGCCTGGGCTTGATGACTCTCTCTTGGGCGTGCCGTCGCCTGGCTACAGGTCGTTGGGCGATCCCTGAGCCGGCAAACGTGCCGCTCGTACTCATGGTGGTGCTGATGGTGGGGGGATTTATCCCCTCGGTGCACAAGGCCGCGAGCCTAGCGGGCCTATGGCGCGTTGTGCTGGGCGCGGCGCTCTATTTTGCGCTGGCGAATGGTCTGCGCGAGCGAGGCCAGATGCAGCGGTGGACCTGGCTGCTCCTGGCGTTGGGTCCTGCGCTAGCCTGTTTGGCGTTATTGGGGACCCGTTGGGGCGCAGTGCGCCTGCTCAGCCTCCCTGCACTCTATGGACGCATCCCAGCTCTGCGAGAGGGGCTTGCCCGCGGCGACTCGTTCAACCCACGGGTCGTGGGTATGGCGCTGGGAACGCTCGTCCCCCTGCCTCTGGCGCTCTTTCTGTTCGGCTCGCGCCGTCCCCCCCGCCTATTCTGCGCCATTGTGGCGCTGACCACGGGGGTGGTGCTGTTGCTCACCCAATCTCTGCAAGCCCTTTTGGGCGTCGGTGCGGCGCTACTCCTGCTCTTGGCGTGTAAGAGCCGCTGGTGGTTGCTGACTGTGCCTGCGGGGTTGAGTGTGCTGGGCGGGGCGCTGCCGGCGTATGGACGGCGCGTCGCGCAGGTAGCGCTCTCGCCAGAGAATGCCATCGGCATCGGGGTGACCCTGCGCCTGGATATGTGGGCGCGGGCCCTGGCGATGATCCGCGATACGCCCTTCACCGGGATCGGCATCAACACCTTTCCCCAGGTGCAATCCGCCTTTTATCCGGGGTACCTGCTGGGACCGGAGCCGCATGCGCATAATCTGTTCCTGCAAGTCGCGCTGGATGGGGGTCTATGGGCTTTGGCAGCCCTCATGTGGTTCCTTGTAGCGCTGGCACTCAGCGCGGTGCGTGGCTATCATCGCTGCTCGGATCGCCAAGGGCGGGTGCTGATCCTTGGGTTGGGGGCTGGGGTGCTTTCCTTTGTGGTCTCGGGCTGTGTGGATACCCTGTGGACCAGCAAGCCGGTGGTGCTCTTCTGGTTAATGGCGGGGACGCTCGTGGCGGCCGCGAACTTTGCACAGGGTGAGGAAACTCGATCCCCGGCGAGGGGATTCCCACAACTCGGCGAGGCCATCGCCGGGGCACTGTGGGTGGGATCTTTGCTCCTGAGCCTGGCGCTGGCGCCGGGGCTGCGCGATCTGAACTGGGGCCGCATAGCGGCCCATCCGCCGCTGTTGATGGCGCGCACCACGGGCAGCGTCTCCCCGCGGATGCTTCAGGCCGCAGCAGTGAGGATTGAGCGGGCGAGGGTGCGTCGGCTCGACACCCCGTATACCCTCGATCTCCTGGGGAGCCTCTATGCCTGGCTTGGGCAGGATGACCTGGCGCTGCAGGCGCTGGCGGGGCGGGTAGCTCTGGACGCGCCGGATCCCATGGCTCGCTATGCGCCCTTTGAGGCGTGGCGGCGACGTATCGTAGGGGAGCCGGGCGCCAGGATCGGGGATGACGCGCTGCGCATCTACGACAACTGGCTGACGCGCTTTCCCGAGCGGGCGGAGATCTATGTGCAGGAGGCCATCGTTTGGCAGCAGTATCGAGGTGATCCCGAGCGCGCCCTCGCTGTGCTGAAAGAGGGCCTGGACAGAGGCGCCCAGCCCCAGGGATTGCTCCTACATGCCCAGGCCCGGCTGCAACAGGGCGCACTGCCGTGATGTTTCAGAACCTAGTTTGTTCCGGCAGCGCTGCTCAGCCGCCGGGGAGGCACATGGGTCGAGTTCGCTCGTATGACGCTCTTCTGGAAAATGCATGTCCACCTCGAGGGGGTGGTGTGGAGAGTCAAATATCATGGCAAACAAGCCCAAGCTATGGATCGTGTTGGCGGCCGTTGCTGGCCTGGTGATCTCTGTCGCTTGTTCAGCATCGCCGAGCGACCAGGGGACGCAGGCGACTCTCACTGCTGCCGCGGCGATCAGTGGGCTGGCGCCAGCTGCGGCGCTCTCGCCCGCTGTTTACGCGACGGTGACAATCCCGCAGACGCAGGTAGCATTTCGTCCGGGGCCCACTGCGGCAGCGTTCGCTGCGATGCTTCCCACCACTACGGGAGTTCCTACCCCGGCAGCAACGCCCAATCGCGCCGCGGCGCCGGCGCGCATTCGCATTGTCTCCTTGGGCATCGATGCGGCTGTGGCCGAGGTGGGGTGGCATATGGAGTGGCGCGGACCAAAGGCTGTGGGGGTCTGGGACACGGTCCGCGACGCGGCGGGCCACCATCGCGGCAGTGCCGATGCCGGTCAGAGCGGAAACTGCGTGCTCTCGGGCCATAGCTCTGATGAGAGTGGCGCCGTCTTCAAGCGATTGGAGGAAGCTGTGCCGGGGCAGATGGTGGAGTTGGAGGCTCAGAACGGCCAGAGCTTTGTCTATGTCGTGGAGACGGTAGTGCGCCTGGACGAGTTGTCGGCCAGCGACGTGGAGCGCAGGGAGCACGCACAGTGGCTGGAGCCCACCGATGGGTCTACGCTCACCCTCGTCACCTGCTGGCCGTCGTGGGGCTATACGCACCGGCTGGTGGTGCGGGCCAAGCTCGGCGCTTCCTGTCTGGCTACCGCCCTGGGACAGGCAGAGACTGCAACGGCGACTGAGACGCCAATCTCCAAGACCAAACCAGCATCCCCCACCCCGGTACCATGCAGTTCGGGGTTGATCATCAGCGGCGTGGTCAAGCCCGTGGTCGCCGGCCCGGGCGAGGTGATCAGACTGACGGTGCACGTCGCCAACGCCAGGGGCGATGCGTTGCATGACGTGGTTGTCGATGGCTTGCTTCCCTCGCAGATCGAGTTCATGGGCTCCGAGTGCCAGGCCTGCACTTGGTCACCAGCCACGAGGCGTCTGACGGCGACGATTGACCGGCTCCCCTCGGATGACCAGATGCTGCTGGTGGTCACAGGCCGCATCAGCCAGGATGCCTGGCCCGGGCGCACAGTGCCGTTGCAGTGGCAAGCACATGCGGGGGGCGTGGTGTCGTGCCCGGCCACGATCGCCGTAGAACTGCCATGGGCTGAGATGCCGTCCACGGGGAAATGGCCTGGGGGAGTGTCCGATGGAAGCTAGCTCGGAAGGCCCGGCAGCATCGCCAGCGGTTAGCCTGCGGCGCAGGTGGGGATTGGCCAGGGTGATCTGGGCGACCCTGGTCGCCTGCCTGGTCCTTCTGGGTGTTGTCGGGGGGATCCAAGTTATCCGGCTATACCCTCACGTGCGCTCTCTGGTCGACCAGGCGCGCGCGCTGAGGGATTGGGCGCAGGATGCTGAATCGAACCTGCGATCCCCGGCTGCTCGGGCGGCGCTCCGATCCACTCTGGAGCTCACACGTAAAGATCTGGCGACCCTCCGGGCAGAGGGGGGGGCGCTATGGTCGGCATCGCGCCACCTGGGCTGGCTTCCCCTGGTCGGCCCCGATCTGGAATCGTCGCCGGCTCTGCTAGAGGCAGGGATTCATCTTGTTGACGCCGGGCTGGCGGGCCTGGATGGCGGCGAGCCGGTGCTGGCGGTGTACGATGCTGGGAGCAGTGTCCCACCCGAGAACGCGATGGCCGAGGCCTTGCAGCAACTGGAAGCCTCGGGCCCCCGGTTCGCAGCGGCAGAACGGGCCATCGCCAGCGCCCGCGCCGAACTTGAGTCGCTGCCGGCGCACAGGCTTTCCCCGCGGATCGCTGCCCCCGTGGCCCTGGTGCAGAGATACATCCCCATCCTGGAGGCTTGTCTGCGATTGGTGCGGGCGGTGCCCGCTTTGCTGGGTGCAGAGCGCCCGGCAAGCTACCTGATCCTGGCCCAGAACGAACACGAATTGCGCCCTACAGGGGGCTTGGTCAGTGGCGTGGGATTGGTCCGCATCGAGCGAGGGAAGATCATCACCGCCACCTTGGGAGACAGCTACGCTGCAGATGCTGATTGCGATTATGGCCTCCCGGCGCCAGCAGCGCTGCGCGAGTACATGTGGGCTCCCGCACTCAAATTGCGTGACGCCAACTGGTCGCCCGATTTCCCCTCCTCAGTCGCCGTGATGCGCAGCATTTACCGCCGCTGCCAGGGCGCGGAGGTGGATGGAGCGATCGCCGTTGACCTGGAAGCTGTGGGGGCCATCATCGAGGTGCTGGGGCCGCTCCAGCCCCAGGGATATCCCGCCCCCATCACTCGAGACACCTTTCAGCAAGTCATGAGTCAGTATTGGACTGCTCCGTTGGGTGCGCAGACGATGGATGAGAACAAGGATGAGTGGTGGCTGCACCGCAAGGACCTGATGACAGACCTGTTTCTCGAAGCCGTGAACAAGACCACGGCTCCTGGGTCTATTCCCGCCAAGCGCCTGGCCCAGGCGATGCTGCGTATCCTCCAGGAACGGCATCTGCAAGTGTACGTGGATGAACCGTCTGCCCAGCAGGCTCTGGCATCCGTGGGCTGGGATGGCTCCATGCAAAGCAGCGACGGCGATTATCTTCTCGTCGTGGACTCGAATGTGGGATTCCGCAAGGTGAATCCCTATATCGACCAGCGGATCGACTATCGCGTCGATCTCGCCCAAGGCATGGCTCACGCCACCCTGGCTCTGGATTACTCGAACACGAGCCCTGGCTCGGCAGAGTGCATCGCCGGGGCGCGCTACGACAAAACCTACAGCGAGATGATGCAGGGCTGCTATTGGGACTATGTGCGCGTATATATTCCCCGGGGCAGTCGCCTCCTTGGCGTGGAGGGGGGTGATAGCGCGGCGTCAATCACCGAAGAGCGAGGCAAGGCCGTCCTGGGTCTGTTGCTGATAGTGCCCCCTGGTCGTTCGCGGCGGCTCCTGTTCACCTACGACGTGCCTTTGTCGGGTGGGGGCGCATCACACTACGATCTGCTGGTCCAGAGGCAGGCAGGGTCGCGAGAGATTCCGGTCCAAGTGTCGGTATCTAGCTCACAGCTCGAGCTAGGATGTTGGAACTGCCCATTCATTGGGGCCCATGGCGATAACTCACTCTCTACGGTGCTCGTTGCAGACTT
>CAYQDH010000411.1:0-5301 GCA_964416075.1 uncultured Anaerolineales bacterium
GGTGGCTAACCTGGCGGCCAATTACGGCGTCTCCCTCGACGCGCGAGTGCCGGAGTCTCTGCCGTTGGCGGTGGCTCCCCCCTCCTTGCTCAAACAGATGGTGCTCAACTTGATGGGCGCGGCGATCCCCAACGTGCCACGGGGCGAGGTAAGCGGCGCGGTGGCCACGGAGCCGGGCCATGTGGTCTTGGCCATCGAGGCCAGTGCCCCGGGGCTGGACGATGCTCCAACGTGGGACCCCGCATGCCTGGATGTGACCCAGGAGTTGGCCCGGCTCTGTGGGGCAGAGTTACAGTTTCTTGCCCGGGGACGCCTGCTGACCGCGTTGATCCGGCTGGCGTCCACCGAGCAAGTGACGGTGCTGGCCATCGAGGATAACGCCGACACGCTGCACCTATGGGCCCGCTATGTGGAGGATAGCCGCTACCACCTGCTGGCTGTGCAAGAGCCGCGGCGAGCACTGGACATGGCCGTCCAACTCGAGCCTGCTGTCATCATCCTCGACCTGATGATGCCCGGGGTAGATGGTTGGACGTTGTTGGGGCGTCTGCGCAACCACCCCTCGACGGCGGCCACTCGTGTGGTGGTGTGTACGGTGCTTCCCCAACGTGAGCTGGCCCTCTCTTTGGGCGCGGCCGACTTTATGCGCAAGCCGGTCACGCGTCGCGAATTCCTGGAGGTTCTGGCTCGTCAAATCGAGGCTGCAGCGTCTCAGTGATGGCGCCGATGGCCAGCATCAGCTCGCGGATCGATAGCCCGTGCTGTCGCGTCACGGTCAACATCTTGCTCAAGATGGGCTCTCGTTGCGGGTCCTGAGCCGAGATGATAATCGTTGGGATATCTCGGATCTCCTCGTCTTGTGCCTTGGCTTGGAGCACGGCAAAGCCATCGCCGTTGGGCATGATCAGGTCCAGGAGGAGAAGATCGGGCCGCCTCTCCTTCAGTAGAGCCAGGGTGCTCACCCCATCTTCAGCCTGAAGCGCGACATAAGATGGCTGGGCCGCGCTGAGCATGCGCCCAAAGAGCTGCCGCGCCTCGGGATCATCATCGGCCACGAGGATGGTGCGCGCGTTGGGGGTGGTGCGCTCGATGGCTTGCAGCAGATCGGTGCGAGCGATGGGTTTGACGAGGTAATCTTGCCCGCCCAACTCGTGGATGGCGGCGCGTCGCTCGGGCACCCAGCAGCTCAGGATGGGGATATCGAACGGCAGGGAAGACAGGCTATCCAGCTGCAGGGCAATCAGCGGGTCATTCACGACCAGCGCTGCGGCGGCCTGATCTTCTGCAACGCGCGTGGCCTCGGCCAACGTGCGCACGGACACGGGTTCCACGTCGTCCAGATAGCGCTGCAAAAGGCCGCACATGTCGTCGCCCTGTTCCACCACCACCAGGCGGCGCCGAGAGTCAACCTGCGGGGCCAGCGAAGGGCGGGTGTGGGCGACATACTCTGCCGCTGGGCCGAGCCAGCGCAGGGGTGCTTCGTCGGGCGCTGGCTCATCCTGGGGCAAGGTGAAGGAGGCCGTGCTGCCCAGGCCGGGCTGGCTCTCCAGCCAGATTCGCCCGCCGTGCATCTCCACAAAGCGTTTGCTGATGGCCAACCCCAGCCCGGAGCCGCCGTAACTGCGCCGGATCGACTGATCCAGTTGTTGGAAGGGCTCGAACAAGCGATTCAGGCTCTGCGGGTCCATCCCCGGGCCCGTATCGGATACCCTGACAGTGATTACGCCATTTTGCAGCTCGGCGGCGACGGTAGCCCCGCCCTTTTCCGTAAAGCGCCCCGCATTGCTGAGCAGGTTGAGCAATACCTGGCGGATGCGCGTGCGATCGCACGACACCACCATGTCCGGTGACACCTTGGTTAAAAGTGCGAGCCCCTTTTTCTCAAAGAGCACGGCCACAGCCTGGGTGGCCTCGTGCACGATCTCGGCCAAAGGCACCACTTCTCTGAACAGGCGGGTGCGTCCGGCGTCGGCCTCGGCCAGGTCCAACACATCATCGACCAGGCTGGCCAGGTGTTGGCTATTGCGCTTGATGGAGGCAATGTCGGCCATGAGCGCTGGCGGAAGGCGACGAGCATAGACGTGCGGCGTCTCCAGGATCATATCGCTAAAGCCGATGATCATATTAAGAGGAGTGCGCAGCTCGTGGCTCACCTTGGCTACGAACTCTTCCTTGGCCCTACGCGCCTCCTCCACGGCATGCCGCGCCGCGACCAACAGGTCGTTGAGCCGAACGGTTTGGGCGTTGGCCAGGGCCAGGTCATCGAGCGCCTGCTTGAGCTCCATCTGGCGGTCGCGCGCCTGGTCCAGGTTGCGGCGCGCTTCCTCGTGACCGGTCCACGCCCAATCGACGAGAGAACGCTGCGAGTTTTGGGCCAAGCAAAGCAGGTACGCCATAGCCCACAAGGTGCCCGACTGCACCAGGAGCGTGCTGAGGTCGGTCGCCGGGGAAAAGAGCCCTGCTCCGCCGATCAGGGCCGCGTTGCACAGCAGGGTCACCGCGACGCAGGGCAGCAGCCCCAACAGAACCGCTGCCCCCACCACGGGCAAGACCAGGGTATACGCAGCTCCCACGCTGGGGAACCAGGCCCAGGCGACGAGGGAAATCGAGAACAGTCCCCCGACAAACACCCAAGCTGCCAGGCGCCAGCTTTTGCCTCGGACTACCATCACGAGCACTGCCAACAACAAGAACAGCAGGCCCAATCCCGAGGGTGAGGGGGGCAGCGCCGTCTCACGCAGCACCAGAACCAGCGTGGCCAGGATCACCGGGATCAGGGCCAGGGGCAGCATGGCCTCACGCATCTCATCCAGCAGATCACGCAGAATCTCTTCGCGCATGGCTATCCCTCAACAGCGATACCGATTGCCGCCGATGGGTGTATCATACTATAGGATGACATTTTCCTTCTAACCGGCTGCGACGCCGTGTGGTTGCGCGTCTCACGCTCAATATGCAAGGGTCTCGACGATAGTAGACGGGGATGCTTCCCTGCGGTCAGCATGATATATCGGCGACCATGACCAAGCCCTGAAGCCCTGCGCAAGCACTTGACGCGCTTGCTCCGGTGAGAGATAATGAAACAGCCTATTGCACACACTCGACTCGCTTATCAGCGCCAAATCACCATCCTCTGAGCCCTCGTAACACCGCTGGATCCGAGTTTGCGGGGCCACTGCGCGCATCTGGCACGGGACGAGGCTATCAGGGTGATGAGAAGGAAGGGAATGCGCCCGTGATAGAAGCAGGCGACTATGGGAGGATTCGGGTATTGTTGGTGGATGATCACGAGATCGTGCGCCGAGGCCTACTGATGCTTTTGCAGGGAGAGCCCGATATCGAGGTCGTGGGCGAGGCAGGCAGTGGCAGCAGCGCCATCGAGTTTGCGCGGCAGCTTCATCCGGACGTGATCTTGATGGATGTGAGTATGCCTGGCGTGAGTGGCGCCGAGGCTACGCAGGTGATCCATAGCGAGTTTCCCGATATCCGAGTCATAGGCCTGTCATTTTTCGACGATGCGCCAGTCATGGCCAGGATGGCGGCGGCTGGGGCGGCGGCCTATGTGACCAAGGGCGGCGATCCCGGCGCCTTGTTCGCCGCCGTGCGCGGCTATCCCGCATTTGGAGGGCGCCGCTAACGAATCGCAGTGAGGCCGCCTTGCCAGCGCCATCTCTGCTCGCAAGGGGCTAGTGCGTTGAGACCCTCTGCAGGAGGTCCGTCAGCGCGCAAGTGGCAACCCCCATGACCCGGTCCGCCCCGCCATAGTAGACCAAGACAGTGCCTTCGTCGATGATGTGTCCACAGCTAAAGACCACATTGGGCACGTCGCCTCGGATCTCCCAGACTTCGGTCGGCTCTAGGATAGGCTCCTCACAACGCGCGCGGACGATGGCCGGGTTCTCGGCATCCAGCAGGGCCACGCCCAGGCGGTAGACTCGCTCCTCATCGACGGCATGGTAAATGAGGAGCCAGCCCTGCTCCACACGGGTCGGCGTGCCCGCAATCCCCACTTTCCACTGCTCCCACCCCCCGGGTAGGGGCTCCATCACCCTCTGGTGGTCGGTCCAATGCAGGAGATCGTCGGAATAGGCTAGCCAGATATCGGGATCGCGACGGTGGAACAAACAATAGCGCCCGCCGATCTTCTCTGGGAGGAGAGCTGTGTCCTTGTTGTCTTCGTCCGGCAAGAGGATGCCCACGCGCTGCCAGGCGATCAGGTTGTCGGAGACAGCCAACGAGACCCGCACACCCCGGGGCGAGTAGGCCGTGTAGGTCATGTAGAACCTGTTCTCCAAGAGTGTAAGACGGGGGTCTTCGACGCCGCGCGTCTCCCATTCATTGCCCGGGGCCAGCACGGGCTGGTCCAGGCGAGACCAGTGCAAGCCATCCGCGCTCACCGCGTAGCCGATGCGAGAGGTATAGTCCACCCCTTGAGCGCGATAGAACATGTGGAACAGGCCGTTGTGGCGGATCATGCCCGCGTTAAAGGTGTTGAGCGCTTCCCAGGCGTTGAAAGGGTTGGGCCGAAGGATGGGGTTGCCGGCGTAACGTTGCAAGAGGCTCATCTCATGGCTCCTTCCGTCGCGCTTGCGGCGCGAACCCGGCGCGTTACACAGCGCTGTAATGCAGCGCGGTCTCGAAAAAGGCGAGGGCATTCTCAGTGGGGATGTCCTCGGTAAAAACTTGCGAGGGGCCGATCAACAGGCCCCCATCCGGCGCAAAGGTATCGAGCACACGCCTGGTTTCCTCGGCCACTTGAGAGGGCGTGCCTTGCACCAAGATGTAATGGTTGACTCCCCCATCCAGCACCAGTTGGCCGCGTCGCCATTGCACCAGCCAATCATGGTCGTTGCCTTGGACATAGCTCGGGAAGGGATTCCAGACATCCACGCCGATCTCGACCAGGTCCTCCAGCAGTGGGCGGATGTACCCGCAGGAATGGAACCAGATTTCGGCCCCATGCCGGTGCACCAGGTCAAAGGCCGCCCTCCAACAGGGGCGATAGTAGCGCCGCCAGGTGCTGGGGCTTACCATGAGCCGGTTCATCGTCCCCAGGTCGTCGTCGGCGCGCACCACCTCGATCTCTCCTCGTCCCGCGGTCAGTAGCCGATCCAAGTAGGCCAGGGTGAAATCGGTCAGCTTGGCGGTGTACACCTCCATGTAGGCCGGATCCGTCACATCGTAAAGCGCTTTAATGTTGCCGCGCAGCATGTTGTGCATCTGGTATCCCAGGCCGATGTGCCCCGCCGACACGACCATATCCTGGGCCTTGATCTCCAGGGCGCGGCGATGGACCTGCGA
>CAYQDH010000412.1:0-1049 GCA_964416075.1 uncultured Anaerolineales bacterium
GGCTTTTAGGCCGTTTTTCGTGATTCGGCCTCTGGTTGCACAAAACCTAGGCTAGAATCCCCATTTCAGCCTCCTATGCCTCATCGCGGCGCCACGCCTGCGCGCACACGCGCGCAACGGGCGCAGGGCTGCGAGCCCATGCGGCCATGACGATGATACGGTTCGCCTTTCACATAATAGGGTGGCACAGATCCTTTGCAGCACCCGGCTAGCTCTTTGCATTTCCAAGTCATTCGCCCTGCGCGCACCGCCAAATCGCCGCGTACCGCGCGCTGGGCGAAGGAACCGTAGCGCGTTTCGTGAGGCCCCGTGCCTCGTTGGCCTAGGGCTGCGGTTCGGTCCAGAGCGCCTCCATGCCGGTTCCTTCGCCCCTACAAAGAAACGCTCTCTGCTTAGACCGTCTACTCTTGCGTCTGATAGGCATCTATCGTCTCCCAGGCGATACGCTGCAGGAAAGCCGCCTCGTCTTCCATCACCCCCAAAGGCACCGACGCCAGGCCGATGGGGCTCTTGCCAAGAACTGTCGCGTAGACCACGATCGCAGCAAGGTAGCCCCCGCACATGTCCTGATGTATCTTGTCCCAGAGGTACAGCCCCAAATCGGGGCGCTCCGCCATAGCCCGCTGCCAGGCGAGGGCGACGGGTGCCACGTCTATGCCAAGCTCAGTGGCGATAGTGCGCTTCCAGCCACGACACACCGATGATATAGCTCTCCACTTCCAGGTCCCATGCATTCACCGCGGCGCGGCCCTGGGCGACAACGGAACGGTGCGGCGACCGTCCCCTACAGCCTACGCCCTGCTATGCCTACCGGTGCGCGCCAGAGCAATAGCCGCCTCTGCCGGGCCTCACCATTCGCGGCCCTCACTTATTGGCCAGCGAAACCCACACGCCCTGCGCATGCGAGCGGATCGCCGCATCCATCACCTCCTGCGCCTTCAGGCCGTCGTAAAAGCTGGGCGAGACCTGCCGGCCCTGCAGGATGGCATCGATGAACAGCCGGTCGCCGACGGGCTGCGTGAGGAACACGCCCAAGAAGAGCGAGGAGA
>CAYQDH010000412.1:1059-2636 GCA_964416075.1 uncultured Anaerolineales bacterium
CTATAAAATCGTTACCATTACAAAATTCTGTAAGCCGCTTTTCTCTTTCCTTGCGCGGCGCGCCGCGGGAGACGCCGGATAGGCGCGGCGGACCGGCAGCCCTTGGCTTGCGGTCACGGGGCCTGCCAGGTCTCGGCTGATCACACCGCGCCCCTACTTACAGTATAGCAACCGATCCTTACTAGATCGTTCGCGGATCGTTCCTGGAGCGCACATCTGGGACGATTTCGTCCAAAAGCCCATCGAACGCTATGACGCGCCCAGGGGACGACAAACACGACCACAAGAGACAAGGCTTGCTCGGGTAGACGATAACGGGTCGCCGGTGGTGCTGTGGTAGAAGAGTGGGAATTGGCGGATATGACTGCTTCAAGGCGCCTGAGGGTCTACGCTAGCGCGCAACAGCAGTAGAACGGTGGACTGCGATGAGGCAAAACGTGGAACGATACACGATGGATTACCCCCATCATACACCATGGGGGTATATTCTGTCAAGGAGTTTTTACCAATTCTTTACGTTCAGGTCAGTCAGAAGAGGCATCGGGGATGCGGAACTCGCAAGGCACCCCCGTCTGGCACAGGCCGCAGCCCACGGTGCTCACGCCATAGCGCTCCTTGAAGGGCAGCAGCGTGCCGTAGGCATAGTCCTGGCATTTCTTTTTGTCGTGCCCCGCCGTGGTGATGGCCCCCGCAGGGCAGCGCTCGATGCATTTGCCGCAGCGCCCTTGCGAAAGGTACAGGCAATTGGCGGTGTGGTTGGGGTAGGGCCTGGGCGAGGCCTGGAGGGGCAGGTCGGTCGCCACGCTGCCGCAGCGCATGGCCATCCCCACGGGGGTGATCAGGCCATCGTTGAGGCTAAAGGTGCCCAGCCCCGCCGCATACATGATGTGGCGCTCCGACCAGGTTGAGGCGGGCGCGCGGTCGACCCCCTCGCTCAGCGTCCTAAAGCCGGGCGACAGCACCGGCGCCACGGCCCAATAGCCCGCGTCTTGCAGCATCTGCACCACATAGCGGCGCAGGGTGTCGTTGAACTGCTCGCCGTAGGTGCGCGTATGCGCCCATCGCGCCGAGGGCGCCTCGGCCTGGGCGCGGTTGCTGGCGCGGGTGGCCTCGCTGATGGGCAGGATATAAGCCACCACGCTGAGCCTGGCGGGTCTTGCTTCGCCTGGCGAAGCGGCCTGCCACACCTCGCGCGGCGTCATATGGAAGGGGCCGACGGCCGTCTTGTATACCTCGAAGAGCGGGTCATCCCCGTCGGCATAGGCCACCAGAGGCTCATCGAAGATCGGTGCATCGTCGAGATAGCACAGCCGGTTATCCAGGCTGCTGCGCGCGAACGCGCGGATCAGCGCGCGCAGCGCACCCTCGGGGTCGCGGGCCAGGTTCCGTTGCCAGGCGTCGAATTCGTTGCTCATGGTCACCTCTTTACGGGGAGTAGGAGAAGAGTTTACCGCGAAGGCGCCAGGGACGCAAAGATTCTTCTACCAACGCCAGGGCAGAAGTGACAGCACTTAAAGATTGCGTACAATGGGTACAATAAGGTCTCGATGTGAGCGTGAAACACCGTGCCCTGCCAT
>CAYQDH010000412.1:2646-5276 GCA_964416075.1 uncultured Anaerolineales bacterium
TCGCAGGGCACGACCGTATAGATGGAGGAAAAGATCCTATGACCAGCGCAGCGCGCGTGTCGCCGTCTGATTTCATCCGCGAAGCCGTCGCCGAGGATGTTCGCAATAACCGCTTCGGGGGGCGTGTGCACACGCGGTTCCCGCCGGAGCCGAATGGCTATCTGCACATCGGGCATACCAAGGCTTTCTGCATCGACTTTGGCATCGCCGAGGAGTTCGGCGGCCTGTGCAACCTGCGCTACGACGACACCAACCCCACCAAAGAGGATGTCGAGTACGTGGATGCCATCAAAGAGGACATCCATTGGATGGGCTACGACTGGGGCGACCGAGAATACTATGCTTCGGACTATTTTCAGCCGCTGTACGAGTTGGCCGAGCAACTTATCCAAAAGGGCTTGGCCTATGTCTGCAACCTCAGCCCCGATGAGGTGCGCGAGTACCGCGGCACGCTCACCGAGCCGGGGCGCAACAGCCCCTATCGCGACCGTTCCATCGAGGAGAACCTGGACCTCTTTCGTCGCATGCGCGCCGGCGAGTTCGAGGAGGGCGCGTGTACGCTGCGCGCCAAGATCGATATGGCTGCGCCGAATATCGTGATGCGCGACCCGGTGATGTATCGCATCATCAAGATGTCGCACCATCGCACGGGCGACAAATGGTGCATCTATCCCATGTACGATTGGACGCACGGGCAGAACGATTCCATGGAGGGCGTCACGCACTCGCTCTGCTCGGACGAGTATGTGATCCATCGCCCCCTCTACGACTGGTTCCTGGATGCGCTGGGCATCTATCATCCACGCCAGATCGAGTTCTCGCGCCTGAACGTGTCGCATGTCGTGCTCAGCAAGCGCAAGCTGCGCCGCATGGTGGAGGAGGGGATCGTCGCGGGCTGGGACGACCCGCGCATGCCCACGCTGTGCGGTTTGCGGCGACGCGGCTTCACCCCCGAAGCGATCCACAATTTTGTGCGTGAGGCTGGCGACTCGAAAACGACCAGCTTTGTGGATATCGGCGTGCTGGAGAACAGCGTGCGCGAAGACCTGAACAAGCGCTCGCCGCGCGTGATGGCCGTGCTTCACCCACTCAAGGTGGTCATCGAGAACTATCCAGAGGACCTCGTGGAAGAGATAGAAGCCATCAACAACCCCGAGGACCCCAGCGCGGGCACGCGCAAGGTGCCTTTCTCCAGGGTGCTCTATCTCGAGCGCGACGATTTCCGCGAGGATCCGCCCAAGCAGTTCTTCCGCCTGGCGCCGGGGCGCGAGGTGCGGTTGCGCTATGCCTACTTTATCAGGTGCGTCGACGTGATCAAGGACCCGGTCACCGGCGAGGTGGCGGAGCTGCGTTGCACATATGATCCGGCCACGCGCGGCGGCGACGCGCCCGACGGACGCAAGGTCAAAGCCACGCTGCATTGGGTCTCGGCCCCCCACGCGGTGGAGGCCACCGTGCGCCTGTACGACCGCCTCTTTGCCCACCCCAACCCAGACGACGACACGGAAGAGGGCTATACGGCGTACCTCAATCCCAATTCGCTGGAGACGGTCAACGGATGCCAGCTCGAGGCCAGCCTGGCTGCGGCCCAAGGGGGGGAGCGATTCCAGTTCGAGAGGCTGGGGTATTTCTGCGTGGACACGGTAGACTCGCGGCCGGGCGCCCTGGTGTTCAACCGGACCATCGGCCTGCGCGATACCTGGGCCAAGATCGAGGGAAAGAACAAGCCTAAGGGCAGTTAGCGCGACACGCCACATGCGGCAACGGGTCCCGCATCGGCATTGTGAACGCGCCCGACGCGTCAAGCAAAACGCGTCGGGCGCGCTGCATTTGGGCGTGTCTAGGACATCGCCTGCGCTGACCGGCTGTCAAGGGCCTGCCGAATCCACTTGACGGCCTCGATGACGACAAAGACTATGGTACTCAGTGCCAAGCTAAGCAATAGCTGTTGCGCGGTCAGGGCTCGCGTAGAAAAGACATTCTGCAAGAACGGCACATAGATAACGGCCATCTGCAAGGCGAACGTCAGTGCGATGGCTGCCAAAAGCCACGGATTTGTCCAGACTCCCAACTGAAACAGGGTTAGCCGGTCGGAGCGAACGGTCAGGGCTCGACTCATCTCAGAAAAACAGAGCGTGGTGAAAACCATGGTGCGCCAGGTGCCGAGATCGAGGTGCATCGACGTAGCGACGCCCACGAACTCGGGCAGAAGGGCCACTAGGAACACCAAGGGACCCACCCAGAGCATCTCCACGCCAAGCCCTCGGGCCAAGACGCTCTCCGTGGGCGGGTGGGGTGGCCGCCGCATCGTGTCGGGCGCGGTAGGCTCTACACTCAGAGCCAGGCCGGGCGGGCCATCCGTCACCAGGTTGATCCACAAGAGTTGCAGCGCGGTCAGTGGGATCGGCAGATCGATCAGTGGGGGCACGAGCATCAGCATGATCTCGCCGATGTTGCTGGACACCGTATACTTGACGAATTTGCGGATATTCTCATAGATGGTGCGCCCTTCTTCGACAGCGTGGACGATGGAAGCAAAGTTATCGTCCAAGAGCACCATGTCGGAGGCCTCTTTGCTGACGTCGGTGCCGGTAATGCCCATGGCCACACCGATGTCGGCGCGTTTCAGC
>CAYQDH010000413.1:0-5254 GCA_964416075.1 uncultured Anaerolineales bacterium
CCGGAATACGCGCGTCTTCGCCCCGGCACCTTGCGCAGCGTGCACCCCACGCACTCGGTATGTGCTATCGGCGCGCAGGCTGCATCGCTGACGGGTGATCACGAACTGGATCATACCCCCGTCGGTCCGCACTCTCCCTTTCGCAAGGTGCGTGACCTGG
This sequence comes from uncultured Anaerolineales bacterium, assembly GCA_964416075.1. Classification (GTDB taxonomy): domain Bacteria; phylum Chloroflexota; class Anaerolineae; order UBA1429; family UBA1429; genus CAYQDH01. The sequence goes on from CAYQDH010000413.1 coordinate 161, forward strand.
GCGGACAGCTTCTGTTCCTCGGGTGCGGTCTGCGCCCCAATACCTCCATGCACGGCGTGGAAGAGCTAGCCGAGCCACCATACCTGTACGGGGAGATGATCCGCTATCGCGTGATTCTGGCTGATGGTCGGGAGCTGACCCTGGACTCTCGCCACCATGGTTTTCAGGGATATGGGCAACGCTATGATCGCCTGGAGCCTTTGCTCGACCAGGGGACCGAGTTGCGCATGGGCAAGGTGTTGGACGCGCAGGTGCACCTTATAGAGGCTCAGCCCATGTGGGAAAAGGCCCTGACTTACTATCGCCGTGACCCTCTATGCTTTGTCGAGCAGCGTTGATCGCCTAGCATTTCCATTTTGTGTCTGGACAAGGAGTTTGCCATGACTGATGCACTGAGGATCGGTATTATCGGCTTTGACACCTCCCATGTGCCTGCCTTCACCCGCCTGCTCAATGACCCCAACGACCCCTTTCACGTGCCCGGGGGTAAAGTGGTGTGCGGATATCCCTCGTATAGCCCTGACCTGCATGCTAGCTACTCGCGCGTGGAAGGTTTCAAGCAGGAGATGACCCAGAAATGGGGCGTGCGCCTGGTCGAGTCTATCGCTGACCTGGTGGGCCAAGTGGATGCCGTTGTTCTGTCCAGCGTGGACGGACGCCGGCACCTCGCCGAGGTGACGCCGGTCATCAAGGCGAACAAGCCCGTGTATATCGACAAACCTTTGGCTGCAGATTACGCCGAGGCCGCCAAGATCGTGCTCCTGGCCCAGGAGTACGGCTGCCCCCTCTTTTCCGCTTCCTCTCTGCGCTACGATGCCAATATCCTGGCCATCCAGCAAGACGCGGAACTGGGAGGCGTGGTCTCCTGTGACTCCTTTAGCCCGGCCACTCTGGACCCCACCAACCCTGGCCTGTTCTGGTATGGCGTGCATGGGGTGGAGATCCTGTACACCTTTATGGGGCCTGGGTGCCAGAGCCTGCGCTGCTATGTGTCGCCCGATAGCCACGTCGTCGTTGGCTTTTGGCCTGCCGGGCGCATCGCTACTCTGCGCGGTACGCGACGGGGAGCGCACGACTATGGCGTGACGGTGTTTGGCGAGAAAAAGGTCGCCCAGGCCCTCTATTCCCGCGATGTTCCACTCTACGCGCAACTGCTCAAGCGCATCATCCCCTTTTTCCAGGGCCAAGGCGCTCCGGTGGCGCCCGAGGAGACGCTGGAGATGATGGCTTTCATGCAGGCTGCGCTGGTCAGCGAGAGAGAGGGCCGTGAGGTGACCCTGAAAGAGGTTCGGGGCTAGACTTGCCCTGGGGCTTGCCTGGAGGATTGCCTCGTCGCGCCTACTCCGCGGGGCAATCCTCTGTGTGCCCCATGAAGCCCGCCAGGATTTACCGACTCCGACGGCGCCAAACCAATCCCTTGCGCGGTGCAAACAGAAAAGCCAGGGCGAAAAAGACTGTGCACGTCAAGACGATGGCGGCGCCCGAGGAAACATTGACATAATAGCTGAGATAGAGCCCGATGATGCTGGACAAGATACCCACTCCCCCCGAGATGGCCATCATGGCTGGCAGGCGGCGGGCCAGCAGATAGGCGGTGGCCGCGGGCGTCACGAGCATCGCGGCGACTAGGCCTACGCCCACCGTCTGCAAGGAGACCACGATGGTCAGCGCCAAGAGCACCAATAGCAAGGTGCGCAACAAGTTTGCGGGTAGCCGCAGTGTGGCTGCAAGGACGGGATCGAAGGACACGATCAGGAACTCGCGGTAGAGGACGGCGATCGTCGCCAGAACAGCCAGGCCCAGTCCAAAGATGAGCCATAGGTCCTGGCTGCTGACCCCCAGGACGTTGCCGAAGAGGATGTGGCTCAGGTCTACAGCATACGAGCGGATGCTGCTGATGAGTATGATACCCAGGGAGAGCGCCGCCGCAAAGAGGATGCCGATGGCTGTGTCTTCCTTGATGGAGCCCTGGCGCGTGACCAGGCTGATCCCCACGGCGACGATGATGGCCGCTACGAGCGCCCCCACCATCAGGTTTGCCTGGACGAGATAAGCCACCGCCACCCCAGGCAGGATCGAGTGAGCCAGGGCGTCGCCCAAAAAAGCCATCGAACGCAATACGACATAACATCCGATGATGGAACAGAGCAAGCCCACCATGATCGCGGCCAGCAATCCGCGCTGCATGAATGCGTAGGCCAGGGGAGCGGCTAGCGATTGGATCATGATCTCGTTTCCTCGCTATGAGTGACCTGTGCCGCCAGGCGGGCTTCCTCGCTGGCTTCGGAACAGCACCGATCGACCACAAATCCTTCTTCCATGAAAAAGACCTGCCCGCCAAAGGCCTCGCCGATGACGGATGGCGTAAAAATGTCCGCGGGTGGGCCGTAAGCGATGAGATGGCCATTGATGAGCAGAGTCAGCTCAAAGCGCTGAGCGGCCATGTTCAGATCGTGCGTGGATACCATCACCGTGACCGCTTGGGCCTTGATCTGCTCCAGGATCACCATGGTGCTTTCTTGGGTCGTAGCATCCACCCCGGTAAAGGGCTCATCCATGAGCAGGATGTGCGGCTTCTGGGCCAAGGCGCGAGCGAGGAAAACTCGCTGCTGCTGCCCGCCCGACAGCTCGCTGATCGAGCGTTTCGCCAGGTCGGCGATGGCCATCTGCTCGAGGCTGTGCCACACGATATCGCGATCCTCATCGGACGCACGACCAAACCGGGGTCGCTGTCTGAAACGCCCCATGCTCACCACGTCCAGTACGGTCAACGGAAAGCGCCAATCCACCTCTTCTCGTTGCGGCACATAGGCAACGCAATCCAGGTGTTGCCCGAGTGGCAGGCCGTGGACCAAAATACGTCCACTGGCGATGGGGATCAGGCCCACCAGAGCCTTGAATAGGGTGGATTTCCCGGCGCCATTGGGCCCCACCACCGCCACCCGCGCCCCGTGCGGAATCTGGCAGGTGATGTCTGTGAGCACCCTATGCCCGTTGTAGGCTACCGAAACGCCTTCCAGGTCCAGGCGTGCGGGTTCCTTTACCAGGCGCTCTGATTCCAATGATCTCGCTTTCATCGTTTCAGCTCCGATTCTACCAGATGCTAAGATGACCTCGTGCCGTCCCAGCGTAGGGCTATCTCGGCACACCATGCGCTACTGGAGGGCCTGCACGATGAGATCGGTGTTATGCCGCATCATATCCAGATAAGTGGGCGCGGTCTCGGCGCTCACCGAGTGAGTATTGAGGCCGGTGATCACTCGGACCCCGGTCTCACTGGCAATCTGGTCGGCTAGCTGGGGATTCGTGCCCGTCTCCAGGAAGATGGCCGATGCTTGGGTGGCGCGAATCTGTGTGATCAGGCCGACCAACTGCTGTGCTGAGGGTGATGACTCGGTGCTAACACTAGGGATGATGGTACCCACGACGCGGAACCCATAGCGGTCGGCAAAGTAACCAAGGCTCTCATGGTTGGTAACCAGCAGTCGGCGTTCTGTGGGTACCTGGTTGACCTGTTCCCTGATCCAGGCGTCCAACTCTTTGAGCTGGGCAACATAGTCGTCCGCGTTCCGGCGATACGTCTCGGCATGGGATGGGTCGGCCCTGCTCAACCCATCGCGGATCTTCTCGGCATAGACGATCACGTTGTTGGGATCGAGCCAAAAATGGGGATCACCCTCGTGTTCGGTATCGACGGCTTCGCCCTGCGTGGGTGTGCGAAACGTGAGCCCCTGGGAAGCCTCTATCACTGTACGTTGCCCGCCAGCGTTCTGTAGCACATTATCTAGAAACGTTTCCAGGCCGGCGCCATTGCTGACCAACACATTGCACTGGGCCACCTTGATGATGTCTGCTGGGGCGGGCTGAAACCCGTGCGGATCGACGTTGGCGGGCACGAGCGAATCGATCTTGGGCTCGTCGCCCACCACATGCTGGGCGATGTCGGCCAGGAAGCTCATAGTGGCCAGTATGCGCATCGGAGCGCCGTTATTTGCGGCAGAGGGGGGAGGTGTGTGACTGGGCTGGCAAGCTCCCAGAGACACTATGGCCCACAGCATCATCAATGCAGCTGCCGAACGCTGGTTCATCTATCCTCTTTCCGGGTATGGCGAGTGACCGCCCCTATTCCTGGAGATCTCTCATGGACGGGCAAAGACGGTGCGGCTTGGATGTGAGAACCCTATGGTGAGCGCTATCCCCTCGCCATGCATTCTGGTATGTACAGCCTAGCTGTCGTGGGAAGGACGATACTTGCGCTCGTACAGCCCTGGGTCGTAGGGGGAGCGTCGGTTGGGGCAGTCCTCGCGGGGGCACAACTGGCAGCTGGCAAAGTCCGCCTCGGTAGCAAAGCGAATCCCGGACGTCGATTTGTTGGGGACCATGAGCATGCTCGGCGTGAGCTGCACACCGATGGCGGCGTGGGGATCTCCCAACAAGGTAAAGAGGGGGCGCTGCTCTCTCAAGGGCCAGTCGAGAAGCGAGCCCGGGTTCATGGCTGATGTATGTCCGGGACGATAGCGATCATCCATATCATCGTTTACAGCCTTGATGGCGGCGCCAACAGCCATCAGCTTGATGGCCTCAGCCCAGTACTGGTGGAGTACATCGTCGAGGGTATGGGCCCACGCATCGAGCTCAGTGCCGCAGGTCGCTATATAGGGAAACACACGCTGCACCGAGTCCAGGTTGACGCGCAGCACGCGACTAGTGAACTTGACTCCCTCTATCTCTACACCGAGCTCCTCTTTCTGTGTGATAAAGGCGATACGGTACATCCCTTTGGGGCGTGCGAGGGCTCTCGCTTGGTCGAGCAGCGCGCCCAGTTCCGTGGCTTGGTCGCTGTCGACGTCGACATGTAGCCTCTCGCATAGTGCCCCTTGGTCTACTTGGAACGGGATCTGATCCAGCACTACGGTAGTGTCCATGCATTCGCTTCCTATCAGAAAAGCTAGCCTTCTCCAATGTAACAACAGGACAAGGTTCCAGATAGTGTAGGGCAGTCTGGGTCATCTGTCAAGACACCGGGGTATCTCCCCGCCCCCAGGGCTTTGTCATTGTCGCGTTTTTGTCATGCTGAGCGCAGCGAAGCATCTC
>CAYQDH010000414.1:0-3592 GCA_964416075.1 uncultured Anaerolineales bacterium
CGACTGGATACCGACATTCTCGGTGGGCATCGAGCGGGAACCGCCACCATCCTCGTGCTGACAGGCATCTCCACCCCTGAGGATGTGCGGCGTTCACCCATCCAGCCGGACTATGTCTTTCAGGATCTGACCTACCTATTGGGGCAGTGGCGCGATGCTCTCATCCCTGGCAAGCCCCGGGGCGGCCTGCGCCCAGCAGACATTGTAACATAGGAAGCAAGGCTTTGTCATAGCCGCGGTTATGTCATGCTGAGCGGAGCGAAGCATCCCCGTTTACCATAGCGGAGACCCTTCCTTTGCAGTCAGGGTGACAACCATGGCGACTTGGCCAAAGCCCTGCGTGGAAAACCAGGCAGTTTACGCTGGCCCCCGATCGTGCTATAATCTGCATATATGTCAATGAGTAGTGAGGAGGATATAGTATGATGTACCCGATGTTTGATGTCAGATACTATCTCTTTGCCCTACCTGCGCTGATTCTAGGGCTTTACGCTCAGTACAAGATTCGTACCTCTTATAACAAGTACTCTCAGATAGCGAATTCGCGCCAAGTGTCTGGCTATGAGGCGGCGCAGCGTTTGTTGTCGATCAACGGCATGAGCGATGTCCAGGTCCGGGAGACTGGGGGCACACTCTCTGACCACTATGATCCGCGGAACAAGGTGCTTGCTCTGTCTAGCGGCGTAGCACGGTCGCCTTCCGTGGCAGCCCTGGGCATCGTGGCCCACGAGGTGGGCCACGCCATGCAGGACGCACAGGACTATGGCCCCATGAAGCTGCGCAGCGGCTTGGTGCCCATCGTGCAGATCGGCTCCTGGCTGGGGCCCATCCTCTTCTTGGGTGGCATGTTCTTGCCCATCCCCAATCTGTCACTGATCGGGCTGCTACTCTTCTCGGGTACGCTGCTTTTCTCTCTGGTAACGTTGCCCGTGGAGTTGAACGCCAGCCGGCGCGCGGTGGAGATGCTGCAACAAAGCAACCTCATCCACGCCGGAGAGGAGAAGGGGGTTCGCGCTGTGCTATCGGCGGCTGCGCTCACCTATGTTGCCGCTGCAGCGCAGTCGCTGTCTACGATCATGTACTATCTCTTCCTGCTTGGCGGACGACGTCGGGATTGATCTTCGATCGGTCTCCATCCATAATGCCGCCGATCTTTAGCACAGGATAGGGCTACGTGGCAAAACCAAACGCCAAGATCGACCTTCTGGATCTTTCTTTCGACACCTTGCAGCGCATGGTCGTCGAATGGGGTTATCCTCGCTTCAGGGCTACCCAGGTCTGGCGTTGGATCTATCACGCCATGACTCGTGACCCGAGCGAGATGACGAACCTGCCCGGGGAGCTTCGCGTTGCCCTGGGGGAGGCAACCTACGTCGGCCTGCTCAAGGTGCTCACCCAGAGCCAAGCCCCCGACGGGTTGACGGAAAAGGTCCTTTTCGAGACGAGCGACAAGCAGATCTTTGAATCGGTGCTCATGCGCTACACGGAGCGTAATACCATCTGCGCATCCTCCCAGATTGGCTGCCCCCTGGCTTGTTCCTTTTGTGCCACGGGGCAGCAGGGCTTTGTGCGTAGCCTCACCACGGGCGAAATATCGGCCCAGATACTCCATTTTGCGCAACAACTGCGACGGGGGAATGCCCATATTACCAATGTGGTCTTTATGGGCATGGGAGAGCCGATGCTCAACTTTGATGCTGTGTGGCAGGCCATCCGCAACCTGAACGATCCCGAGGGGATGTCGTTGGGCGCCCGCCGTTTCACCATCTCCACGGTGGGCATTGTGCCAGGCATCGAGCGCATGGCTCGCGAGTCCCTAGCTGTGGGACTGGCCATCTCATTGCACGCCCCAGATGATGCACTGCGCGACCGACTGATCCCAGCTAACAAGCGCTATCCACTGGAGCGCCTGTTGGCTGCAACCAGGCTTTACGTGGAAAGGACAGGTCGGCGGGTCACCTTTGAGTACGCCCTCATCGATGGCTTGAATGACTCGGACCAGCACGCACACCACACCGCCCAGCTGCTTCAGGGCTTGTTATGTCACATCAATCTCATACCGGTCAACCCCACCATCGGTTGCGCCTACGAGCCGTCGCCCCAGGAACGCATCTTGCGTTTCCAAGAGATCCTGGTTAGGCATCGCATCCAGACCACGGTTCGCTTGCGCAGAGGACTCGACCTGGATGCCGGTTGCGGGCAACTTAAGGGCCGCTACGGCGCATCATCACCAGCGGAAAGGACAAGCGAATGAGCGACCGCCCCATCCGAATTGCCCCATCGATCCTGTCCGCTGACTTTGCCAGGTTGGGAGAGCAGGTGCGCGAGGCAGAGGCAGCGGGGGCCGACGCGATCCACATCGATGTGATGGACGGACGATTCGTACCCAACATCACCATCGGGCCGCTGGTGGTGCGATGTCTGCGCCCTATCACGCGGTTGCCGCTCCACGTGCACCTGATGATCGAGCAGCCCGAGCACTATATCGAGTCCTTTGTCTCTGCAGGCGCCGACCTCGTGACGGTGCATGTGGAGACCTGTCCGCATCTGCACCGCACTCTGGAACAGATTCGAGAGGCGGGCGCGCTCCCTGCTGTAACGCTCAACCCAGCGACGCCCTTGGTGGCCATCGAAGAAGCGCTAGAGCAGGTATCGATGGTTCTGGTGATGACGGTAGATCCGGGCTTTGGCGGGCAGGAGATGATCCGCAGTACTTTGGGCAAGGTTCAGCGTCTGCGACGCATTCTGGATGAGCGAGGGATCGATTGTTCTATCGAGGTAGATGGGGGCGTGAACCGCGGCACGCTTGCCACGGCCGTACGTGCGGGGGCCGATTACCTTGTTATGGGCGCCGCCATCTTTGGCCATCCGGAGGGGGTGACGGCGGCCATGCGCGAGCTGCGGGCCATCCTCTGAACAAGAAAAGAGGCCAGCTCACTGGAGACTGGCCATACAGCGACCCAGGATTCCTTACCTCAAAAGCCGAGCCCGGCAGGGTGTGCCCCCGACGCAGGCCGTCATACGTCCCGCACTTAGACCTTGCTACGAGTGCGCAAGCAACGGGTGCAGAGCATCAGGGTCTTGGTTCTGCCATCCTCAGTAACGGTCACTTTTTGGATGTTAGGCAGCCACTTGCGATTGGTGCGGCGCTTGGAGTGGCTAACATTGTGCCCAAACTGTGGCCCCTTGCCACATACCTCACACTTGGCCATCTCTTCATCTCCTTTTCCACCTCGAGGCCCGATCATCGGGGCCACGTTCTCGGCAGGATTTACACTCAAGGAATCCGCCCCTGCGCCAAGAGCTTTCGCCAGGCCGTGACGAGAATTTGCCTTGAGAGCGTCGAATATGATACCATAGATGTTACATGCTGCAAAATGGCAGGGAGGAGTAACTTATGTCCGAAGACTCGACCCTTGGCAAGATCATCGTGTCGCCCCATGCCATCGCCAGCATCGCCAGCGAGGCGGTGCTGCGCTGTTATGGCGTTGTGGGCATGTCGGCTGCAACCCTGCGAGATGGCATTGCCGAGGTCCTTCAAGTAGACAACCTGCATCGGGGCGTTCAGGTCAACATGGTCGATGAGAGGATC
>CAYQDH010000414.1:3602-5202 GCA_964416075.1 uncultured Anaerolineales bacterium
ACCTTTATGTGGTCATCGAGTACGGCACCCGAGTGTCCGAGGTAGCCCGCAATGTGGCAGAGAACGTCAAGTTCCGTGTGGAAAAGGCGTTGAGCATGCCCGTGGCCCAAGTCAACGTGCATGTTCAGGGCCTGCGAATTAGCAATAATGACTGAGGCGCTCGAGCTACTATCTATCCAACCAGCGGAGGTATACTATTGTGACGGTCGATACCCCTTCGGATACGAGCGCTTCACATTCTGGGGCTAGTGATCGCCACGAAGCTAGCTCAGGACTTGCGAATGACGCCGTCGTGGATGGCATCCGTTTTTTGACGCTTCTTCGTGCCGCCGGCCAATGGTTGGAGCGGCATGTGGACCGCATCAATGCCCTCAACGTTTTCCCTGTGCCCGATGGTGATACAGGTACAAACATGTCTCTCACCATGCGCGCCGCACTGAACGAAGTGCAGGGAGCCACGTATGCATCGGTCTCTGAGATGGCACGTGTTGTCGCCCACGGCGCACTCATGGGGGCGCGGGGCAACTCGGGGGTGATCCTCTCCCAGATCCTGCGGGGCATAGCGCGCGCCCTCGACGACAAAGGCACCATTGGCGCTGGTGAGTGGGCGGCAGCTCTCCAGGAGGGCGCCGCCACAGCGTACAAAGGAGTCGTCAAGCCCGTAGAGGGCACGATTCTGACGGTGGCCCGCGAGTCAGCCGATGCCGCCAAACGCGCCGCCGAGCAGGGGGGCAACCTGGAACACATTCTGAGCAGCGCCGTCGAAGAGGCCAAGGGATCTCTCGCCCGCACGCCTACGTTGCTGCCCGTGTTGGCCGAAGCTGGGGTTGTGGATGCCGGAGGACAGGGCTATACTGTTCTACTTGAGGGCATGTTGCGCAGTCTGCGGAGTGAGGCTTTGGATCTCGCCTCACCGCTGGTGGGGGCCATGGAGTACGCTGAGCTGGCAGAGGGTGTGTACAACTATGATACCCAGTTTGTGATCCAGGGGTCTCACCTGGACGTGGAAAGCATCCGCGAGGTCATCTCGTCCATGGGAGATTCGGTGCTGGTGGTTGGCGACGACCAGGCTATCAAGGTGCACGTACACTCGGATCACCCGGGCCAAGTCCTCGACTATGGTATCAGCATCGGCCAGGTCACGGCAGTGGTTGTGGAGAACATGCAACTGCAGTACGAAGAGTTCCAGTCGGCTCGCAGCGCATCGGTTACCAGCGTTCCGACGATCAGGCCGGCCATCCCAACAGATTGCTCCAGCCCCGCAGGGGTAGCTCTGGTCGCCGTGGTCTCTGGCGCGGGGCTGCGAAGGGTGTTCGAGAGCATGGGAGTCAGCGCCATCGTGCCGGGGGGACAGACCATGAACCCCAGCACCCAGGACTTGCTTCGGGCCATCGATAGCATGCCCTGCGACAAGGTTGTGATCCTGCCCAACAACAGCAACATCATCCTTACTGCCCAGCAGGCGAAGGAGCTGTCGAACAAAGAGGTGGTCGTTGTTCCCACCAAGACCATTCCTCAGGGCATCGCTGCGCTGCTGGCCTTCAATTACCAGGCCGACCTGCCGGCCAATGCCGAGCTGATGACGCAGACGTGCCAGCAA
>CAYQDH010000415.1:0-5196 GCA_964416075.1 uncultured Anaerolineales bacterium
TCCACGACCAACACCCAATCCCCCTCGCCGGGGGGCGCCAACTCCAAGGAACTTGTCCCATCATAATCCCCCGCCAACTCTGCGGTCCCCGTCCGGGGGTTATACCACCAAGCCCTGGCTACCGTGCCCGACAGGCGCGCCAGTTCCAGGGTGATGGGGCGCGCCGTCGGCATGTAGGCCACTAGACTGCACCCATCGCTGGTGCGCGCGGCAGCCAGATAATCCAGGCCCAGGAACTCTCCCAGCCCCGAGGTGACGATCGCATGGTCCACATCGGGTACCAGATCGTACCAGCGCCGGGAGGCGAACAGGTTTTTGAGATGCACCATGTCCCGCGACCCCTGGCCATCCATGGCCTTTTCCCACCCAGGATCATAGAGCCAGATGGGCCGGTTCCCCAGGAACTGGCCCGCGGCCCCACAAAGCAGGGCCCAATACGCCTGCCGCCGAATCTGTACGGGCGAAGCGTTGTGCTCCCCCTCGTATGTGGATTCGATCAGCACGAACGGCATTTGCGGCTGGCGGCGGTACTCGGCCAACAACTTGCGATGCACGATCCCATAGGTGTAGACCGTATTGAGGGTCAGCCAGCCATCGGGGGCGAACTGGCTCGCCGCCGAGTTCTCGGGCGCGCAGTGCCCCGTCATCAGGTGTTCGGGTGCACTCTCCTTGATCCCCCAGGCCACGGCATCGATATGCTCTCGCACGCCATCGGGGTTGCGATCGCCGCTCATCATCCACACGATGTTGGTGTAACGCCCATAGCGGCGGCCCAGGTAGCGACCATAGGCGTAGCAGCGCGCCGGCCCATTGTGCAGCGCCTCATAGTACCAGCCCTCATCCGCATCATGCACCGGGTTCTTGTAGCCCAGGTAGATGGGCGCCAAAAAGACGACGATGCCATGCTCCGCCGCCTGCCTGATGACCCAGTCTGCATAGGCGAAATAGGCCTCGTTGGGAGCAGAAAAATCGGTATCCGGATAGTCGGCGCTCGCTGTGCCCTGGCTTGCCTGCGCTCGTGCCGGCCCTCCAGCGATACCAGCAAAGGGATAGTCAGCATAGCGGTTCTGCGGACCTTTGAACTTGTGCTCGATGAGGTTCACGATGATGGCGTTGAACCCCTTGCGCGCGCGGTTCTCCAGGTAGCATTCCGCATCCTCGGCGCGGAGGCCGGAGATCAGCGACCACGCCGTGTCGCCGTGCACCAAAAAGGGGTTGCCATCCCCATCCACCAAGTAACGCCCCATAGGGCCAACGCGCAGGGGCAGCGAGGCACCGCCCAAAGGCGTGACCACATTTCCAGCCTGTATCATCAGCTACTCCCCTTTCAGCCACCCCGGCTCCTCGTAGGCCGGATGGGGGTAAGTATAGAATCCCTTCCCCGTCTTCACGCCCAACTCGCCACGGGCGATCATCTCCTCCAAGAACTGGGGCGGCGCGTCCGCTTCGTCGCCCGACTCTTGATAGTACACCATCTCGATGTCGCGTATCACATCCAGGCCAATCATGTCCATATCGCCAAAGGGCCCCCTGGGCGTCTTGTAGAGGAACATCCAGGCGCGGTCGACATCCTCGGGACTGGCCACCCCCTGGTCCACGAGGTGCAAGCATTCTCTTTTCACCGCGCGCCACACCCGGTTAAAGATAAAGCCGGTGCTGTCGCGGCGCACGATGAGTGGCGTCATGTCCAGGCTGCGGGCGAACTGGCGCACGCGCTCGATCGTCTCCGGCGCCGTGGCGCTGCCGCCCATCAGCTCCACCACAGGCCGCTCCGCCACAGGGGCGAAGAAATGTAGATTGAGCACTCGATCCAGGCGCCGTGTAACATCCTCGATCCGCGAGATACGCAGGGAGGAGCTGTTGGTGGCCAGGATCGTACGCTCGGGACACAGGGCGTCCAACCGGCCAAAGATCTGGCGCTTGGTCTCCAGCCGCTCGGGGGTGGCCTCGATCACCAGGTCCGCCTGCGCCACCCCGTCGGCCAGGTCTGTGGTCGCGTGCAGCCGGGCCAGGATATCCTCCCTCTGCGGGGCCAGATTCGCTTCAGCCTGCAGGTCTTCCGCCAGGCCCTGCCTGGTACGAGTCAACGCCTCGGCCGAGTCGTCCACGAGCCATAACTCATAGCCGTGAGTGAGGCAACGATAAGCGATCTGTCGGCCCATGAACCCTGCGCCGACCATGGCGACGATGCGAATGGGTGCGTTGGACATATTCTCTATATCACCTTGTCGTTCGTTCCGGCCAATTGCCTGAGCAATTCCGCCTGCCCCACATGATAGGTCTCGTGCCAGTGAACGAAAAACAGGAAGGAGCCCAGCGAGGTCTTGCCCCTGAAGCCGTCGATTTCGCGAGCCAGTTCCTCGGGGGTGATACGATCCAGAACGGAAGCGATGGTCTCCTGGCTGCGCTGGAGCATGTTCAGCAACTCCTCCAACTTGAGCACATCCTCGCCGTCGGCACAGACCGGTTCCGATCCATAGCCGTAGCGCTTCCCTTGTTCCTCGCTCATCATGGTGGGCTGGCCCAGTCTTTTCAGCAACGCATTGCGGTTGTCTGCGATGTGCCCCAAGACCCAGTTCATGCAGTTGCCGCGCATGGGCGGCTGTAGGATGCTATCGGCGTGGTCCAGACCCTTGGTCTGGCTCACGATGATGCCCAGGTTGCGGGCGAATCCTTCCGCCAATTCCTTGGAGGTAATCAAGTTATGCTCCTTTCAGCTTACATCGAGACGGGGCGTATTGTGGCGCAGAACCGCGCACTCTGCAACCATCTTGTCCCTTCCCTCCATCCGAGCCACGTCCGGCCCACCGGGGGCGAACGATCCCTGCGCCCCACACGTGATGAGGGCGCAGGCGGTGCGCCTAATTCCCCTCGGTCAGCTCTTGCTCCTTCTGCGGCTCAAGTGGCCCGCCGCGCACCAGCTGCCACTCGGAGATGTTGGAGCGGCTGACCACCACCATGACCGACAGAAATACCAGGAACACCAGGGTCACAAAGAGCAGTCCGCGGAAGATGGGCATCACAAAGATCAGGGAGAAAACCACCGTCAACACGAACAGGTAGGGGCCCATGACGCGGGTCGCAAAGCGCCAGCCCACCACATTGGGCGCATAGGCCAGGAACATGGCCGCCGTGAGGCCGATGGCCAGTGCAAAGGTGAGTCCCAGGTTTAGAAAACGGATCAGGTAGGCCACGAACAAAAAGTAGAACACGTCGATGGCAGCCAGAAACAGGTAATGCAGCGGGTTAAAGCGCACCCCGCGCACCTGGGTAAAGACCAGGATGACCACCAGGTACAACAGCAGAGACACCGGTGAGTACCGCATCAGGTTCTGGATGTGGTCCAGGTACATCTGCCTGGACGTAAAGGCGATGCCCAGATCCTGGGTGGTGGAAAAATCGTTCATGGCAAAGCGCAGCGTAGCCCCCTCGGGAGTCGTCTCTAGGGTGTGCGGCAGCCCGAAGCGGTAGATCTGAAAGTCCTGGGTGTTGAGCCGGATCTGCGCCTCCAACCGTCCGATCACCTGTTTCTCATAAGCCGACAGGTTGTACTTGAACAGGTCCATCCCCTTGGTGGCATAGCTCACGACAACTTCCGCATCTTCGCCAGGGCGCCACTCCGACAACAGCACCAGCGACTGCCCGATCACCGGGCGTACCACATCCCCATCGCGCCCAGGCATCCGCACCTGGTAATCGTACAACAGGTTGGCTTGATCCGGTTTGGTTACGCTGAGCAGCAACTTGCCGCTGTAGCCGGTCCTGTTTTGGATGCGATAGGTCTCCTGGCAGCGCGCCTCAAAAGCATTGAAGGAGAGCAGGCTGAGCTGTTGCTCGCCATAGTCCACCACGCTGTCGATCGTGATGACATGGGGAATCAATGGGAGTTGCTCCGTCCGCTCCTCCAGTTCGTATTGTTTGGCCGCTTCGTTGTAGCGGCGCGCCGTATAGGTGCGCTCCAGGGCGAACGCCGGCGGAACGATGCCGATCTCGCCTCCCCAGGAGTTCTGGAATTCGGCATAGGCCTGGCCATAGGTGCTGGATCTCTGCTCACCTACGCGCGCCGCAGCCATGGAGAGAATCACGAACCCAGCGATGGCCAACGCTCCCAACCACACAGCCGTCCAAAAGATGCGTCCAGCCGCCTTCATGGTACCTCCTCTGTGATCCTGTCTCTCCAATAATACGGCGCCCATTATATAACAGTTCCCCACAGGGTACAGACGATCCGCCGGAACCCGATGGGCCCGGGTGCGGCGCTCCAGGGTCGCTCATTCGCATCCGCCGGAGAGAGCGCGATGGCAGTTGACAGAAGCGGTTGCAGCCATTATGCTCGATAGCCAGACCAACAAGGGAGGGCTAAGACGATGGGAGACGTTGTGGGGATGGGGGTCGTGGGCGCGGGATCCATCGGCATTCGCGCTGCATTGATGCATCTCAGCTTGCCCGACGTGCAAGATCGTGTGCGCCTGGCCGCGGTGTGCGACCCGGTGCCGGGGCGAGCCGAGGCCGCCGCTGCCCGATTCGGCGTCGCGGCCCACTATGACAGCTACGAGGACCTACTGGCCGATCCGCATGTGGACGCCGTGACCATCGGCTCGCCCATCGGCCTGCACTATCAGCAGGGCCTGATGGCCATCGAGGCGGGCAAGCACATGCATTTCAACAAGACCATGACCATCACCACCGTTGAAGCCGATGACCTGATCGCCCGCGCACGAGCCAAAGGGGTGCACATCGTGGCCTCGCCCGGGATGATGCTTTATCCTCACAACCAGCGCATCCGCAAACTGGTTCTGGAGGGCGCCCTGGGCAAGCTGGCCTGGGCCATCTGCGGCGCTTCGGGTGTGGGGGAATATCACCTCAATGAATCCGTGCGCCAGGGAGAGGACCTGCTCAGCAACATCGACCCCAGCTGGTACTATCGCCGGCCGGGTGGCGGCCCGCAATACGACGTGACCGTCTATTGCCTGCACATCCTCACGGGGATCGTGGGGCCCGCCAAGCGAGTAACAGCCATGTCCGGACTGGTCATCCCCGAGCGCGAGTTCCGAGGTAACAAGATCGCCTGCGACATGGACGATAACACCATGTTGCTCCTCGACTTTGGCGATGCCTTCTTCGCCTACGCCTATGGTGCCGTGACCGGTGGGGTCACGCGAGGTTTCCAGCCCAATATCTATGGCACGCGCGGCT
>CAYQDH010000416.1:0-5184 GCA_964416075.1 uncultured Anaerolineales bacterium
AAGTACTAGAGGCATTGCCCCAAAAGTTGGGACACTCGTTCTGATTGCTCCTCGTGAACGGCGGCCGCGGGACGCACATGCCGCGTGGTAGGCAGTTCGAGGGGCAATAGCGGCGCCTCATGATTCCAATCGTTCAGATAGCGGCCCGCAAAGACGTGCCCCGCGCGATCCCGATAGGATTGGATGCAACAGACTGAGACATACGGTTGCTGCTTTGCCCAAGACTCGATGGTCCGCAAGCCATGTTGCGCTTCCTCGTCGAGTTCCCACTGGCGCAGAAACACACCCAGGTAGGCGCGCAGGGCATCTCGCTCGGCGTGGACCAGGGTGTAGAACCGTTGCTCGATTAGGGCCATGTTTGCCGGGCACAGGCTGTCAACTACTACCAGATTAGCTGCCGCCAGCAATGGCAAGGGCTGCTCCTGTTGTGGAGTGCGCCAGGCAGCACGTAGCGCTTGGTGGTGGGCTACTGCATCCATATCAGAGCTGCGGACGAACGAGGGGTTCATGAGCACGATGTCGTAGCTGTCCGAGCCGACAGCCGAGTCCTCCCCAAACTCGCAATCCAAGAGGGGGGTTGCGGCATACTGCTGGTGAACCAGAGGCGTCCGCCGGCCGTCGCGAGTGGTATACAGTGCATCGAGCAGGTTACTACCAAGAAGTTGCAGGAACAAGGCGCCGTGCAGATCGACTTGACTCAAGCATACGTCAGGTGACTCCCCAAACGCAGTCACAAGACGAGCCATGGCACGCTCAAAAGCGCCTATATAGGTCTCAAATGCCATATCGATGTACCTCCGCAATAGACCTGATCGAGCGTCCCCAGAGCAACCAAGGTAGAAATCATACTGCCAGAAGCTCGCACGTAGATTATACTTCGCTAGGATTAAGATCCATGTTACGGACCAGGGCGTGATGTAGATAGCGTGCTAGATCGGTGCATCGGCCGTCGCAGGTCGTGCAGGAGTACATCGAGAAGAGCACAAGTCGACGCCAAATGGAGCGGCATGCCAATTCAGCTATCTGAAGCACACGTTAGGCGCCTCTGCTGGTGCAGTGTCGAATCAGCGAACTTGCGTTCAAACGCCCCAACGCAGATTTCAATCGCCATATAGATGCATCTTTACTATCAGCAAAGCGCAAGTAGCTTCAACGATCCTGAGCCTATTATAGCACGGAATTCACTCTTTCGGCAGCCGAACCGTAAATTTCGCGTAAGAAAGAGAAAAAGCTGTGCACCGGCCTTGTCACGTCGATGAAACGAAGGGATAATGCCGCGCTGAATTCCTCGGCGTCCCGAGGATCACGAATAGCGGATCAACGCCATCCGGTTCCGAGCGCGACTGGGCCTAATACTCCCGGTAGGCATAGATGCCTAGAACGGTTTGGGTCAAAAGGCTGATGTCTGAGGGGGGCGCGTCGTGTATAATGACAATAGATTCGCAGAGACGTAGCTGATTAGCGGTCTTGGGCGAACGCAGCTGTCTCCTCATCCGGCGCGAGGAACAGCATTTCTTCTCCTCCTTGGTGGACGAGCCTTGTCGGTCGCGGTGGGCGGCGATTGACAAGGCTCGTTCGATTTACAGCTATTGTGCGCTTGGCGCCAAGCTAGTGGGTTCAGTTGGTCTCTCTTCCGTGGTTGCTTTACGCCATATGTTCGAGGCTATGCGGTAGGCCGCAGAGTGGGGCACGAATCTCGATGTCATGCCGATGACCTGGTTCAGGGGCCCCGGCACGATGACTGCCGTGCCTTGGAGCATTTTCCGTATGGCATAGCGGGCCACGCGATCTGGTTCCATGCAGGTGAGTTTGGCCCCCAGCCCGTTGGCGGCGATCCGTTCTTGGCATGTATCGTTGGTGCGTATGCCGTTGGGGCACAGAACGCTCACATGCACCGACGTTTGGCGCAACTCCTCTCGTAGTGCGAGGCTAAAACTAAGGACGAACGCCTTGGATGCTGCATAGACCAGCATGTAGGGCATCGGAAAGAAGGCGGCTAGGCTGGCTACATTCAAGATGCGCGCCGACGGGCAACGCTTGAGTTCGGGTAGGAAGAGGCGTGTGACCTTGACTGTTACCAGGTCGTTCAACAGAATGCACGTCTCATTGTCGGATATGGTGGAATCCTCGAACGCGCCGTGGCAAGCCACGCCAGCGTTGTTGATCAGGACGGATAGCCTGATCCGTTTGGCCAGAACCCAGTGGAATAATGCTTCCGGGCTGCTATCCGCAGTGAGATCCATCTCAATACAGCCAACCTGCACGCCGTGGCTCTGCTCGATATCCCGAGCGACGCCTTCCAGACCTGAGCCGGGAAGAGCTACCAGCAGCAGATTAATACCTTTGCGGGCGCATTCGTACGCAAAAGCCCTACCCAAGCCTTGGCTGGCGCCGGTGATCAGTGCATAGTCTTGGCCCCAGCCGTTCACGGATTTGATGAGCGAATGCCTAGTACGCATTGTAAAGCATGCCTCCAGTAGGACCCATGTGCTGTCTAGCCAGGGCTCAGAACAAGCGCCTGCTATTGTCCCGTGGAAATGGGCGCACTGCTATCCATTACAAGGTGGAGCAGGAGGCTAGAACAAGGGCTTTTGTGGCGATTTCTCGGGCGCAGTCGACGCCACAGCCCGTGAGGATGGGCCCGGAGACTGCTGGCCGCGGTACAGACGCGTGCCGTGCATCGGGCTGTACTCACTGAACAGGTCGCCCTCTCCTCCCCCTCGTTCGAGCTGGTCCAGGTGGCCTCGTGCATCCCCGTCAAGGTTGTCCGCATAGTGAAGGACTGTCGCCTCCAGAGTCATTGGCAAGACCGGGGAACCGTTCTCCAATCTGCCATGATGAGCGAGGATGGCATGAACGACCCGCAACCGGAGCTCCGCATCGAACCCAGGCAACGCGTCGATGCTATGTTCCACCTGGGAGGCTCCCATATACAGATGGGTCCACAAAGATCCCTCTTCAGTGAGGTCAAAGGTGAGCGGATCATAGGCGCGCACTTTACCCAGGTCATGTAGGAGTGTCGCGGTGATAATCAGGTCTCGATTCATCTCCGGATAGATCGAGCAGGCCGCCTGCGTCAGGCGAGCCACGTTCAGGGTATGCTCGAGCAGTCCTCCCACGCACGCATGGTGGTTAACCTTGGCCGCCGGCGCATGGGTAAAGGCGCGATAGAATGTGGGATCATCGAAAATGGCCGAAAGCAGCCGTGCCAGGTCGGGGTTACGGATGCTCGAGCGCAAGTCAGCGAACTCTTGCACCATCTCAGGCAGAGGGCGCCGGGGCGGAGGCAGGTAATCCTCGGGGCTGGTCAATATGGTCGGCCTTATCTCGTCAATGTTGACTTGAAGTTGGTCTCTGAATTCTCCGATTCGACCAGACACTTCGACACCCTGGCCCGGCACCAGGTGTTCAGCAACTGGACCGGGTACGTCAAAGTACACCCCGGGGAGGCTGCCTGTCCTGTCGGCGAGGGTTACACGAAGTAAGGGGCTTCCGGTACGAGTGATGATGACACTCTTCTCGCGAAGCAGAAATGGCTGCTTTTTGAGCAGCATATTCAACCTAAGCTGATCTACAGGGACACGTGGCATCGACTACCCCCGTCCAGATATACTTTAGCCGTGTGTCATTATAGCACCGGGCATCTATCTCGACCAATCAGGTTTGACATCGGCATTGGCGGCCTTACAATGGTTCTATGGCTCCTGAACAGAGAGGTGGTGCTTCTGTATGAACGCTGTAGATATTATCGCCAAGAAACGAGATGGACTGACTCTCACCGCCCAAGAGATCGACTTTTTCATCCAGGGGCTTACGAGCGGCGACATTCCTGACTACCAGGTGGCCGCCTGGGCGATGGCTGTGCTATTGAAAGGTATGAGCCCGGAGGAGACCGCCAACCTGACGATGGCGATGGTGCGATCCGGCGACGTCCTGGATCTCAGTGCCATCGGTGGGGTGGTGGTAGACAAGCACTCCACAGGCGGTGTAGGCGACAAGACCACCCTGGTGGTTGGGCCCCTCGTGGCGGCTGCGGGTTTACCCGTGGCCAAGATGTCGGGCCGCGGATTGGGCTTCTCTGGAGGCACGCTAGACAAGCTGGAATCGATCCCAGGAATGAACGTGCACCTGGAGGGGAGGGGCTTTCTGGAGATCGTGCGCGAGGTGGGTATCGCTGTGGTCGGCCAGACAGCGAGATTGGCCCCTGCAGATGGCAAACTCTATGCTCTACGCGATGTCACGGCGACGGTGCCCAGCCTGCCCTTGATCGCCAGTTCCATCATGAGCAAAAAGATCGCCGGAGGGGCTCAGGCCCTGGTGTTGGATGTCAAAGTGGGGCGTGGTGCTTTTATGGAGACTCTTGACGAAGCGCGTGAGCTGGCGCAAATGATGATTCGCATAGGGCAGAGTGTCAATCTTGACGTCACGGCGCTGCTTTCTGATATGAGTCAACCCTTGGGGCGGGCGGTGGGCAATGCTCTGGAGGTGATCGAGGCGATTGAGACACTGCAGGGGGAAGGGCCCGCCGATTTTGCGGAGCACTGTATTCTGATCGGCGCTGAAATGCTGATCTTGGGCGGGCTGGCTCATTCCCCGGCAGAAGCTCAGCTACAACTCCGCGCTCTACTGCACGATGGGCGCGGCCTCGAGAAATTCCGCGTCTGGATCGAGGCGCAGGGAGGCGACCCGCGTATTGTCGCTGACCCGGGCCTGTTGCCCAGGGCGCCGGCGATCACCACGGTTCCCGCGCCTCGCGATGGCTACATTGCCAGGATAGATGCGCGAGAAGTGGGGATTACCGCCGTGGAGTTGGGTGCGGGTCGCCACCGCAAAGAGGACGATATCGACCATAGCGTGGGTATGGTGTTGGGGCCCAAAGTAGGTGATTACGTCCGCGCCGGAGAGACTTTGCTGACCATCCATGCACAAAGCAATGCCCATGCGATGGAGGCCGGCGCACGGCTTGTGTCCGCATACACGTGGTCAGAAGCGCCCGTCGTGCCCCCGCCCCTGGTCTACGACATCCTGAGAAGCGCCTGAGCGTCCGACTCGAGAGAGCAAGACGCCAAGCCTCTTCGGCCTGCCCAGTGCTACCAGTTGGCTCGCGCTCGCTCCTCGATCACACGAGCGTAGACCGTGTTGGTCTGTTCGGCAATGGTATCCCAGTTGAAAGTAGTCAACGCC
>CAYQDH010000417.1:0-5158 GCA_964416075.1 uncultured Anaerolineales bacterium
CCAAACTGCTGCACCAGTTGCTCCTCGGGCCAGGTGGCGAGCTGGCCGATGGTTTGCACACCCAGGTCCCTCAGACGGGCGCCCGTGACCTGCCCCACGCCCCAGAGCTTTTCTATGGGCAAGGGAGCCAGGAACGCTTGCTCGTCTCCAGGGGAGACGATGGTCAATCCCTCGGGCTTGCCAAGATCACAGGCAATCTTGGCCACCAACTTGTTCGTGGCTACACCCAAAGATACGGGCAAGCCACACTCTGCATTGATGCGCCGACGGATGAGCTTGGCGATCTGCTCGACGGATCCCCAGAGCGCTTCACACCCGGTGACATCCAGAAAGGCCTCGTCGATCGACACCTGCTCCACCAGCGGCGTGATCTCTTGCAGAACATTCATCACACGCTGCGAGTGTTCGCCATATACCCCATGTCGCGCAGGGACGAGTATGGCATGCGGACAAAGCCTGAGAGCACGGGCCACAGGCATGGCGGATCGCACGCCATAGCGCCGCGCGGGATAGGATGCCGATGCCACCACCCCGCGGGCTTGCGGCGAGCCGCCGACGATGATCGCCTTGCCCACAAGGCTGGGGTCGAGGAGTTGCTCGACCGAAGCAAAAAAGGCATCCAGGTCGGCGTGAATAATCCAGCGTTGCTTCGCTGCTACGGCAACCTCTCCCATACCGATCCTCTCTGGATGCGCCACCGCGCACTGCGCACCGATCCAGCAGGTGTGCCTATTGCGCAGGCATTATAGCACGTTTGGCGCGCAATCGGCTTCGGGCGTGGCGGCTGCCGACATCTGCTGCCCAAACGCTTGCTGCAAGCCCGCAATGCCAGTCCACTCGCCACGCAGAGTAAAGGGGCCACGACCAGAAAAACGGGATGCTGTGCAAAGATTGATAAAGGTGGTAAGATCGCCGCCAGTTGTAGAAAGCCACCGACGATTCAGATTATGAAACGGGGCAGTGCATCGCCATCTTTGGCGGATACGTGGGCTGTTAGGACATCAGCGAAGCCACGCTCCCTACTTTGACACCCTATCCACAGTCGCTATAATCAGCCCAGGTTATCCGAAGGAGACTAGGCCATGAGACAGCGCCTACCCACCGCACTGGTGGCCGTTTCTATCCTGCAATTCGTTCCGCTGTTGATCCTGCCGCCCACTATATTGCGCGGCATTGGCCCCGTGCTGGCCGTTATTCTGGTGGCCCTCTTTGCTCTCTTGGGGGTCAGCCTGGTGCGCCGCCGGGCCTGGAGCTCGACAGCCAGTATCTTTGTCCAGGGCTTTAACATCCTAGTTCGTATCCTGGTCACGTTGAGCCAGAGCGTCCAGGACGGCAAGGTGGATTTCTGGCTTCTGAGCACTTGTGCGCTGTCGATCATTCTCTCTGCGGTTGTCCTCTATTATATCGACCAGCCCGATATCCAGGTGCTGATGCAGTAGCAACATAGCGAGACCGAAAAAAGAAGAGCGCCAAGAGGACCAAAATCCATCTTGGCGCTCTTGAGTTTACTCTTTACTGCTTCTCATATGGTTGTCCCTCGGCGGCAGGGGCCTCGGCGTGACCCACCACGCCTGCCAACACGATCATGGTGATAAGATAGGGTAACATGCGCAGGAACTGCGAGGGTATGGGTGCCTGGAGTATCTGTAGCTTGGCCTGCAAGGTGTCGGTAAAGCCAAAGATCAGCGATGCACCCAGTGCGCCAAAGGGGTTCCATTTGCCAAAAATCAGCGCCGCCAGGCCGATAAAGCCCTTACCAGCCGTCATCAACTCGTCAAAGCGAGGCACCGACCCCAAGACCAGGAAGACGCCGCCCAGCCCAGCCACCATGCCCCCCAGGATCGTATTGATGTAGCGCAAGCGAAGGACGTTGACACCCAGGGTATCCGCCGCGCGAGGGTGTTCGCCCACCGCGCGAGTGCGCAATCCCCAGCGCGTGTAGTAGAGCATCACATGGACGATCACCAGCAGGGCCAACATCATATAGACGATGATATTGGTCTCGAAAAACATGGGGCCCAAGATGGGGATCCGTGAAACCAGGGGGATGGGCAGGTTGGGAAACTTGCCTGGGGTATTCAGTTCCTGGCTGACGGCCAAGAACTTGGCGCTGACAAAGCTGGTTCCTCCAGTGGCCAGGATGTTGATCGCCGTGCCGCTGATGATCTGGTTGACCTTGAAGCGAATCGAGAGGACCGCCAGTAATGCGCCCAATAAGCCACTGAGCAGCACAGAAGATATCAACCCAATCCAGAGGCTATCCGAGACACTGCCCACCAAGGCAGAGCAGCAAGCCGCCGTGAGCATCATGCCCTCGATCGCGATGTTGACGATCCCCGAGCGCTCACAAAGCACACCACTCAGCGCCGCCAGAGCAATCGGTGTGGCCCGCTGGACCATCGTCTCGAGGATGCCGATCAGGTTCAGGCTTTTGCCTCGCGCGGCCCAAGTGAGAAAGGAGACAGTGAAGAGCAAAGCGACCAACCCTAACAGCAATCCTTCGATACGACCAAATCCGCGGGCTAGTTGGTAGAAACCGATAAAGATACAGACGGCGGCCATGGCGTAGAGACTGGGCAGCACGGGCAATACGATATCCGGCATCTGGAGAGCGGCTGTGTTGCGTGCGGGGTTCATACCAAAGGTGGCCGTCTGTCCCGCGGCCGACGTGCGCACAAAGAACCAGTAGGTGGCCAAGCCTATCACGATAAAGAGGAGCCCAATATTACGGCTGCGCCGCACCACCTGTGGATCCACCACGAACGATCTGGCTACCCTTGTGCTCGCCGTCACCTCGCCAACGCTCATCTGAATGCTTCCTCCCGCTCGTTATCAGCCCAAACACCGTATATCATCGGAGCCCAGCCTGTCATCCTTTCCATTGTGGCGCTGTAGACAGCCCTTTTTCTTCACGCTCCGATCGCAGGCGATAGAGGACGCGGATGATCTCCGGCGCTGCGATAAAGATGATGATCAACGCCTGCACGATGGAGATAATATCGACAGGAATTTGGGCGACCGACTGCATGCGGGTGGCTCCCGATCGCAGCACGCCAAAGAGCAGCGATGCGAGGACTACGCCCGCGGGATGGCTACGCCCAAGCAGGGCTAGAGCGATAGAATCAAAGCCATACCCCGCAGAAAAGGCATTGGGCATATAGTGCAACAGGCCGCTGATCTCGTTGGCCGCAGCCAGGCCGGCCAGGCCGCCGCTGAGGAACATAGCCAACACCATGTTGAGGGTAAGACTGATCCCCGCGTAGCGGGCCGCACGAGGGTTGGCTCCCACGGTGCGCATCTCAAAACCCCTCGTGGTCTTGAACAAAAGCCAATACACCAGCAAAGCACAGAGCAGTGCCACCAGGATACCAGCGTTCAAGCGGATGGGATCAGCGAAGAACTTGGGCAACATGGCGCTGGGCTCAATCTCGGGCGAAATGGGCCTGAACCCGGGACGTTTCAAAGGCCCATTAAGCAACCAGTCGCTCAAGTTAAAAGCGATATAGTTCATCATGATGGTGTTGATGACTTCGTGCGCTCCCGTCGTGGCCCGCAGGAGGCCGGGGATGGCGCCCCATAGCCCACCCCCCACCACGCCGGCGAGAAGCATCAACGGCAAGTGGATGTAGATCGGCAGACCCTTGAGGCTGTAGCCCACAAACACCGAAGCCAGGCCGCCCGCAAAGTACTGCCCCTCCGCTCCGATATTGAAAAGACCCGTGCGGAAGCTCAGCGCCACGGATAGGCCCACCAGAATATAGGGCGTTGTAGTGACCAGGCTTTCAGAGATGGGATAGAAGGCCTGGGACAACAACGAAGGATCGCCGCGGAACCAGGCCGCCAGGGCCTCAACCATCTGCCGAGGGTTGCCCAGGGAGCCTTCAAAGAGCGCGCCATAGGCCGTGGCGACAGAGCGCCAGGCCGAGCCCAGGCCCGCGCCAAGACCGCTGGAGAAGGCAGCGACCACCTGTGGGTCGGTAGCCGCGATGAGGATGGCGCCAAGCAGCAGCGCCGTAACGATGGCGAGCAATGGGACCAGCAAACTGGTGAGCCAGGCGCCACGTCGGCGGGTGCCAGCGGTGGGTATGCCCTCTGCTGGCCCACCGGAGGGTGCAGAGGTTGATTGGCCGTCCCCTTGAAGTTCGGGATCGCGTGGCGCCGGGCTTGTATTGAGGTCAGGCAATGGTGTCCCTCTTTTCCCCGGTCATGGGGCACTGTGGAGCGGCGCCGGATGCACCACCGGGATCCTGGTGCTGGGCATCCCCGCCCCCAGCATAAACGGTTGGCTCCGATTCTGCCCACGAATCGGGGATTACCCCGGCCATCAGCAAACCCAATTCCTCGCGGCTAACCTCGTCGCAAGCTACGGTGGCCATTATTTTGCCCATGTACATCACAGCGACGCGGTCGGAGAGCTTGAGAATCTCATCCAGCTCGGGCGAGACGAGCAGGATCCCCGCGCCTTGGTCTCGCTCTTCCAGCAGACGCCCGTGGATATACTCGATGGATCCCACATCCAGGCCGCGGGTCGGTTGCGAAGCGATCAACAGCTTGATGGGGCGACTGAACTCACGAGCCACGATCACTTTTTGTTGGTTTCCGCCTGAGAGATTGGATACGGGGGTCTCGACGCTCGGCGTGCGCACATCAAAGTCCCGCACCAATCGCGTCGCACGCTCGCGGATGGCCTGCTTCTGCAACACGAGCCCTCGCGCATAGGGGCTCACATAGTAGTTGTTGAGAACCAGGTTATCGGACACCGGAAAGTCCAGCACCAGGCCGTCTTTCTGCCGGTCCTCAGGGATGTGCGCCACACCCAACTCGGTGATCCGGCGCGGCGCGGCTACAGTGGTATCTTCTCCGGCGATCTTTATGCGACCAGCCACAGGATGTCTGAGCCCGGTAAGGGCCTCCACCAATTCAGTCTGGCCGTTGCCCTGCACCCCCGCGATACCCAGGACCTCTCCCCCTCGCACCTGCAAAGAGATGTCATCCACGGCGACCTGGCGACGCCTATCCAGCACTTCCAGGTGCTGCACGTCCAAGACGGGATCGTGAAGGTGCACAGGGGTTTTGTATACAGTCAATTGTACATCACGCCCCACCATCATGGCCGCCAAGTCCTCCTCGGTGGTTTCCGCCGGGGTCGTGCTGCCCA
>CAYQDH010000418.1:0-5155 GCA_964416075.1 uncultured Anaerolineales bacterium
CTTATCGGTGTTCATCCTCCTAAATCGGTGTTCATCATCCTGATTCTCGGAATCTATGCCACAACGCGTTTCACGCCAAGGCTCGGCGTGCCGAAATTCAAGATTAGCCCGACTTGCAAGCCCGTGCCTCTCAGGTAGTTCATCATCTGCGCCCTATGATTCTCGTCGATAACTCTGGCCACCTTGAGCTCCAAGAGCAGCTCGTGCTCGACCAAAACGTCAGCCGTATATTCGCCGACGATCGCGCCCTGGTAATACACGGTGATTGGTTTTTGCTGCTCCACAACCAGCCCGGCCTTGCGCATCTCGATAACGAGCGCATTCTCATAGACCCTCTCCAGGAACCCCACACCGAGCGTGTTGCTGACCTCATATGCAGCGCCGATGACGCGATGCGTGACGTCGTCGCTGATCATAGCCATCCCCCCAACCAGGATGGCGAGCATTGTACCGCCCGCCGCGCCAGGCCGTCAAGCATGGACAGCAGCGGAAGGCCCTGGATACTATCGTTCTTCCATCGCCTGGCTATACGGGATGGGGCGCCGGTAGAGGTGGATTCCGAGAATCAGGATGATGAACACCGATGGAAGAGGATGAACACCGATGGGAAAAAGAATGATCTTCTTGTTCTTATCGGTGTTCATCTTCCCCAATCGGTGTTCATCATTAAGAGTCTCGGAATCCCCGCTGAGACGAGACACCGCACTTGACGCCAGCCTTGTGGCGCGGGATAATGGATATATGCTCGTTCGACACTTGGACGAGGGGCGATAGGGTGGAGATGGTGTTTGCGCCATAGGTGAAGGGAGGTGCGCTATGCCTCGAGGGGTGCAGTCTCGCGGCCGATGCATGTATTGCGAGCGTGAGTACGCCAAGGGGGGGATGGCCCGTCACCTCGCCACCTGCCCAGCGCGCAAGACGGCTAACTCGGCCGTGCCGGAGGAGCGGGCAGTGGAATCGCTCTACCATCTGCGCGTGCAGGATGCGGGCAACGGCGACTATTGGCTGGACCTGGAAGTGCGCGGCGCGGGCAGGCTGGAGCACCTGGACCGCTACTTGCGTGCCATCTGGCTGGAGTGTTGCGGGCACCTCAGCGAGTTCACGCTGGAGCCCTGGACCGGGCCGACGATTGCCAAGCGGCGACGCATCCAAGAGGTGTTCGAGCCGGGCTTTGAGCTCACGCACATCTACGATTTCGGCTCCACATCCTATACGCTCATCCGCTGCCTGTCGGTGAGGGAGGGCCGGCCCCTCGACACGAAACACTATATCGCGCTGATGGCGCGCAACCTGCCCCCGCCCTACAAGTGCATCGAGTGCGACGCGCCGGCCAAGTGGCTATGCATGGAGTGCCTCATCGAAGAAAACGTCTGGGGCGCGCTGTGCGACGAACACGCCGCATCCCACCCCCACGAAGAGTATGGCGAGCCGATTGAGATCGTCAATTCGCCCCGGCTGGGCATGTGCGGCTATACGGGTCCCGCCGAGCCGCCTTACTGAGCAACGAACCCTCAACGTGCACTGTGCCTTGAACGATGGGGCTCGGCGCACCACGGGGTGAGCGGGCAGGATGCCCGCTGTACATCCGCTGTGCCGCGTCGCCAAAGCATCAGGATGGAGGACCACCATGAAGATAACCAAGCTGGAAACCTACCTCGTCAAGCCTCGCTGGCTCTTTCTCAAGATGCACACGGATGAGGGGCTGATTGGTTTGGGCGAGCCGATCCTGGAGGGGCGCCCACTCACCACAGCCAAGGCGGTGGAGGAGATGGAGCCGTACCTCTTGGGCCAGGACCCCACCCGCGTGGTGCATCACTGGCAGGCGATCTACAAGCACGCCTTTTACCGCGGCGGCCCCATCCTCACCAGCGCCCTATCGGGCGTGGAGCAGGCTCTGTGGGACCTGACGGGCAAGGCCATGGGCGTGCCCGTGTACAAGCTCCTGGGCGGCCCACTGCGCGACCGCATCCGCATCTACAGCCACTGTGGGGGCGCCACCCCAGACGAGGCTGCCCAGGCGGCGAGGGGGCTGGTCGCCCAGGGCTACAACGCCCTGAAGACGGGCGTCCTCGGGCCTCGCCCGGCGCGCATCATCGAGACCCCCGGTTGGATCGACAAGGTGGTGGAGCGCTTTGCCGCCATGCGCGAGGCCGTGGGCCGGGATGTGGATATCGCCATCGATTTCCACGGCGCCGTGAGCCCCCAGACCGCGGCGCTGCTCATTCACGCTCTCGAACCCTACCAGCCCATGTTCATCGAGGAGCCCGTGCAGTGCCAGAACGAGGAGGTCCTGGCCGCCCTGGCACGCAAGACGTATCTCCCGATCGCTACGGGGGAGCGCTTGTTCACCAAGTGGGGCTTTCGCAGGATTTTGGAGCTCGGCGCGGCATCGATCTTGCAGCCCGACACCTCTCACGCGGGCGGCATTTTCGAGCTCAGGCTCATCGCGGGGATGGCCGAGGCCTATTACGCCGGCGTGGCCCCACACTGCCCCCTGGGGCCCATCGCCCTGGCGGCCTGCCTGCAGCTGGATGCTTCGATCCCCAATTTCGTCATCCAGGAGCAGGTGTCGCTGGGCGAAGGGTATCTCAAGCAGCCCTTTGAGAACAAGGGCGGTTTCGTCGATCTCCCGCAGGGGCCGGGGCTGGGCGTGGAGCTCGATGAGGAGGCGATGGCGGACAAGATCGGCTTCGACACCCGCGTCCCCAGGGGATCCTACGAGAATGCCTCGCAGAAAGCCATCGTAGAGAGACGCCAGCGCAACCTGTATCACCCGGATGATGGCACCGCCATCGACCGGTAAAGGAACCTGGGCCATTGCGCTGTGCGTCGCCGTAGAGGGCAGGCTCACAACCCCCTTCCCCTCTCCCATTCAGCATGGGAGAGGGGAAGGGGAAAGCGTTCGAGCACGAACGCAGGGATGGGGTGAGGGCCACTTGAGGAGGGACCATGTCCGACAGAATGTACCAACCCACGCGAGAACCCGAGAAACGCCTCAGCGAGATCGACTGGGACCCGCTGATCCGCGGGCGCACGTTTTACCCCTCCCCGGCTGCCTGGGAAGACGAGGTGCTCTACTTTTTGCTCGTCGACCGCTTCTCCGATGGGCGGGAATTTGGCGGCTACAACGACACTCACGGGCAGCCTGTGGATTGGCCCGCGGGCGCGCGCAGCACCCCCCTCTTCGATCGCCAGCGCGACGCCGGGAGCGCGGACCGGGCCGCGTGGTTCGAGGCGGGGAAGAATTGGTGCGGGGGCACCCTGGCCGGCCTGCGCGACAAGCTCGGCTACCTCAAGCGCTTGGGGATCACCGCCATCTGGCTGAGCCCCGTCTTTAGGCAGGTGACGGGCAGCAACGATTACCACGGCTATGGCATCCAGAATTTCCTCGACGTGGACCCACACTATGGCACGCGCATGGAGCTGCGCGAGCTGGTGGCCGAGGCGCACAGCGTGGGCATCCGCGTGATCCTGGATATCATCCTCAACCACGCCGGCGATGTGTTCGCCTACCAGGGCGGCCACCCCTACTATTATTCCAAGGGGGAGCGCTGGCCGGTGCAGGGCTACCGCCTGCGCAGGGGAGACCCCGGCAGCCTGCCCTTTGGCCCCATCGACCTGCAGGCCCACCCCGAGGCCTGGCCGGAAGGGGCCATCTGGCCGGCCGAGTTCCAGGACCCCGAGACCTGGACGCGCGAGGGCGAGATCGGCGGCTGGGACAACTACCCGGAGTATATCGACGGCGATTTCAATGCGCTGAAGGATATCGAGCATGGCCCGGCCAACAAGGATCCGGGGATCGCCTGGGATGTGTTGCGGCGCATCGACGAGTTCCGCATCGGCCCGGCGTTGGGATACCTGGGTGAGGTGTACAAGTTCTGGATCGCCTACGCCGACCTGGATGGCTATCGCATCGATACGGTCAAGCACATGGAGCCGGGCGCCATGCGCTATTTCGCCAACGTGATCCACGAATACGCCCAGTCGCTGGGCAAGGAGAACTTTAACCTGATCGGCGAGGTCACCGGGGGGCGGGCGCACGCGGTGAACATCGTCAACACCACGGGGATCGACGCCGCCCTGGGGATCGACGACATCCAGGACAAGCTCGAGTTCTTGGTCAAGGGCTGGCGCAGCCCGGGCGACCCGCGCAGCGCCGACCAGAGCGGCTATTTCAACCTCTTTCGCAATAGCCTGCTGGATAACAAGAACACCCACCAGTGGTACGGGCGGCATATCGTGGTCCTTTTCGACGACCACGACCAGGTGGGGACCAAGTTCAAGTTCCGCTTTTGCGGCGATAGCCCGCAGAGCGAGGCCCTGCTGCCCGCGGCGCTGGGGCTGAACCTGACCACCATGGGGATCCCGTGCATCTATTACGGCACGGAGCAAGCGTTCAACGGCGCGGACCAGCGCAGCGGCGACGATAACGACTGGAATAGCGACACCTTTTTGCGCGAGTGCATGTTCGGCGGGCCGTTCGGCTCCTTCCAGAGCACGGGACGGCACTTTTTCAACGAGGATCATCCCGCCTACCGCTTCCTGCACGACCTGTGCGCCGTGCGCCGCCAGCACATCGCCCTGCGGAGGGGGCGCCAATACCTGCGCCAGGTGTCGGCCAGCGGCAACGAGGGCGAGTTTTTCTTCCCACAGCCCGTCGGCGGGGCGCTGCACTGGGTGGTGGCCTGGTCGCGCCTGTTCGCCGAGCAAGAGTGCCTCTGCGCCATGAACACCGACGCCAGCCGGCCGCTGACGGTGTGGGCCACGGTGGAGGGCCACACCACCCCGGTGGGCAAAGCGATGACCTGCCTGCTCTCGACGGACCCCACCCAGCAGGGCAGCACCACGATGGTGGAGGCGCGCAACGGCCGCGCCATCCGCATCACCGTGCCGCCAGCAGGGTTCGTGATATACCATTAGCGTGCAAATCGCCGAGGGGGAAGGGATTTTGCACCGATGAACTCCGATGGAGGAGGATGAATACCGATAGGACAAAGGATCATGTTCTTGTTCTTATCGGTGTTCATCCTCCTAAATCGGTGTTCATCATCCTGATTCTCGGAATCTTCCGCCACCAGGCGTCCCTACTACAAGCTGGCTAGAAGAAGGGTTAATGATGAACACCGATGGAAGAGGATGAACACCGATGGGAAAA
>CAYQDH010000419.1:0-5146 GCA_964416075.1 uncultured Anaerolineales bacterium
ATGATCTTGGGCGGACATGGCGATGAGGTCCTGAACGTGGACTGGAGCCCCGACAGCCGCTGGCTGGCCAGCGCCTCGGTGGACAAGACAGCTCGGCTGTGGGATGTGACCGGGGCCACAGCGATGAGCTTGGTTCTGCAGGGGCACACCGATGAGGTGCGGGCCTTGGCGTTCAGTCCCGACGGGCGCTGGCTCGCTACCGCTTCCAAGGACAAGACGGCGCGCTTGTGGGACATGAACAACCCGCGCGCCGCGCCGGTTTCGCTCGAGGGCCATGGCCAGACGGTCAACGACGTCGCGTTCAGCCCGGACGGGAGCCTCCTGGCCAGCGCATCGTGGGATAGGACGGTGCGCCTGTGGGACGTGGCCAACCCGAGGAACGCCCCGGCCGTGCTGGCGGGGCACGGTGACGAGGTATGGGCGCTGGCCTTTAGCCCGGATGGCCGTTGGCTGGCCAGCGGCTCCAAGGACAAGACCGCCCGCGTGTGGAACGTGCGCGAGCCGGGCGCTGCGCCGATCACCCTGATCGGGCATAGCGACTGGGTCAAGGATGTGGCCTTTAGCCCGGGGGACGGGCGCTGGCTGGCCACCGCATCCGTGGACCACACAGCGCGCCTGTGGGATCGCCAACGTCCGAGCGCGCCGCCGGCGGTGCTCATGGGGCACGCCAGGGATATCGAGGCCTTGGCGTTTAGCCCCGCGGAGGCGAACCATCCGCTGGGCCGCTGGCTGGCCACAGCGTCGGCCGACAGCATGGTTCGCCTGTGGGACGTGCGCAGTCCCTCCACCGAGCCGGTCATCTTGGCGGGGCACGATAGGGGTCTGCGTGCGCTGGCCTGGAGCCCGGACGGGCGCTGGCTGGCCACGGCATCGGAGGATCGCGCCGCCCGGCTGTGGGATCTGGCGGACCCGGGGGCCCCGCCCGTGGTGCTCTCGGGCCACGAGGACGAGGTGGGGACGCTGGCCTTCAGTCCCGATGGTGGCCATCTGGCCACGGGATCCGATGATCGCACAACCAGGCTGTGGAACTTGGCTGACCCAGCCGTAACGCCGGTCATCTTGACCGGCCATACGGGCCAGGTGCGCGTGCTGGCCTACAGCCCGGACGGGCGCTGGTTGGCTACCGGCTCGCAGGATACCACCGTCCGGCTGTGGGACATGGCCGACCCGGGGACGCTGCGCGCCACGTTGAGCGGGCACATCGGCGCCGTGCGCGCCATGGCCTTCAGCCCAGCCCAAGGCTCTGACCCGGCGGGGCGCTGGCTGCTCACGGGTTCCGTGGACATGACCGCCAGGTTGTGGGATATGGCCAACCTGGAGGCGCCCCCGGTCGTCCTGGCCGGGCACGAGGGCGAGATCACCGCTGTGGCCTTTAGGCCCGATGGGACGTGGCTGGCCACGGCCTCGGCGGACAAGACCATCCGGCTGTGGGATGTGGCGTTCCCGCAGAGCCCGTTCGCTGTGCTGCACGGGCACGAGGGCGAGATCGAGGCCCTGGCCTTCAGCCCCGACGGGCGCTGGCTGGCCTCCGGATCTCGCGACAGGACCGCCCGGCTGTGGGATATGGGGAGTCCCTCCACGTCAGCCATCGTCTTGGCCGGGCACAAGAACAGGGTCCATGATGTGACGTTCAGCCCGGATTCACGCTGGCTGGCCAGCGCCTCGGCGGACCGGACGGTGCGCCTGTGGGAGGTGGGGAACCGCTCGCCCGAGTCGGTGATCCTATCCGGCCATGGGTGGGCGGTCACCGATGTGGAATTCGGGACGGATGGTCGCTGGCTGGCCTCGGCGTCGGGGGACCGCACGGCGCGGCTTTGGCGCTGGCAGGTCGACGACCTGATCGACCTGGCCTGCCGCACGGCGGGCCGCAACCTGAGCCAAGGGGAATGGTCCGACTATATGCGGGGCGAGCCCTACCGCCGCACCTGCGAGCAGTGGCCGTAAAACGCTTTTCTCTCGTACCGCAAGTTAGCGCGGAGGGATTCGCTATTTCTGCCCTGTTTCTTCATAATATCTAAATAATGTTGTGCTAATATGAACCCGTGGTGGTGCGCCAATGGTACAGATGTAGACGCAGTATGTAAGTCGCGCCTACAGGACTGTGATCTGCAGCGTCAAGGTAGGGGGATTCATGAAGAAATGGCGTTGGCTGATTATCGTGGTGGTCGTGGCGGCGGCGGCGGTGGGCGGGTATCTATACCTGCAGCGCAGCCGAGCTGCGGCCGCCAGCCAGGTGCAATATCAGACGGCCAAGGTGACCAAGGGCGACCTGGTGGTGACGGTGCAGAGCTCGGGCACCATCGCGGCGCGCAAGCAGCTCGACCTGGCCTTTGGCATCGCCGGCCGGGTAAAGACGCTGAACATCCAGGCGGGCGATGAGATCAAAGAGGGCCAAGAGCTGATCGCGCTCGACACGAGCGACCTGGAAGCCAACCTGGCCAAGGCCAAGCTGAACGTGGCCACCGCCAAGGTGCAGCTCAAAAAGGTGCAGACCGGCTCCACAGCGGCCGAGATCGCCGCCGCCGAGGCCCAGGTCAAGAGCGCCGAGGAGAACCTGGCCAAGGTCAAGGCCGGCCCCACCGACGCCGCCCTCGCCGCCGCGGAAGCGGCCGTATCTACGGCGCAGCAGAGCCTGCGCACCCTCAGCAGCGGGCCCACGGAGGACGAGCTGCGCCAGGCCCAGATGAAGGTCAGCCAGGCCAAGAACAGCCTGTGGGCATCCCAGTCCAGCCGCGACGCGACCAAGGGCAACCCCAACTCCAGCGGCGCATCCAAGAACAGCGCCGAGGCCGGGGTGCTCAACGCTGAGCTGAACGTGGAACTGGCAGAGATGGCGTTGCTGAGCCTGCAGGAGCCGCCCACCGCGTCCGCGGTGCAGGATGCCAGGGCCAAGGTGGCCCAGGCCCAGGAAGCCCTGGACAAGCTCAAGGCCAGTCCCACGGCGGCGGACGTGGCCGCGGCGGAGGCGCAACTGGCCCAGGCGCAGGCCAACCTGGCCAACGTGACCACCGGGGCCACCCAGGACGATGTCGACATCGCCCAGGCGCAGGTGGACCTGGCCGTTGTGGCCGTCGAGCAGGCGGAAAAAGACCTGGCCGACGCCATCCTGCGCGCGCCCTATGATGGGACGGTGCTTGCCGTCAACGTCAGCCTAGGGGATTGGGCATCCGACACCCAGGTAGTGGCCGTGGTGGCCGATATGTCCAGCCTGCAGATCGAGTCGCCCCTCTCGGAGCTCGATGTGGCCCGTGTCGAGCAGGGGCAGCAGGCGATGGTCGAAGTGACAGCCTTCACCGACATGCGCCTGCCGGCCCATGTGGACCGCGTGGCCCCGGCGGCGTCGATCTCGCAAGGAGTGGCCAACTATCCGGCGACCATCGTCCTGGACAAGACGGACCCCAAGGTGCGCTCCGGGATGTCGGCCAATGTGACGATCATCGCCGACCGCCGGCAGGGCGTGTTGCTGCTGCCCAACCGCGCGGTGCGCACCCGGGGCGCCGACCGCGTGGTGGCCACACTGAAATCTGGACAGATCGAATGGCTGCCCATCCAGATCGGGGCCTCCAACGATATGCAGACCGAGGTGTTGGAAGGGCTGGCAGAGGGTCAGGAAGTGGTGGCTAACCCGCACAACCTGCCGCGACAGGGCGGATTTGGCGGGCCAATGGGCGGCCCGGGCGGCGGCGGAGCCGTTATTCGTGAGGTGAGGTGAGCGATGAACCTGTTCGAGGGCCTGCGCCTTTCCTTCCGCAGCTTGCGCGCGAACAAGTTACGCTCCACGCTCACGGTGTTGGGCATCGTCATCGGCGTGGCAGCGGTGATCTCGATGCTATCCATAGGCCGCGGCGCCCAAGCCAGCATCGAGGAGCAGATCACCTCCATGGGCAGCAACCTGCTCTACGTCCGCCCCGGCAACATCAACCAGGGCGGAGTAAACCAGGGGTTTGGCAGCGCGGCCACCCTCACCTACGATGATGCGCTGGCCCTGGCCGATCCCTCGCGAGTGCCATCGGCCGTCGCCGTGTCGCCGGAGAATATGTCGGGTGGGCAGCTCATCTATAGGGGCAACAATACGCGCACCCAGATCGTGGGCGCCATCGAGGCCTATCTCGATGTGCACAACCAGGAGGTGGAGGTTGGGCAGTTCTTCTCCTCCTTCCATGTGGCTGGTCGCAGCAGCGTGGTGGTGCTGGGGTCGAGCACGGCCGAGACCCTCTTTACTGGCGAAGACCCCGTGGGCAAGGTGATACGCATCATGAACCAGCCCTTTACCGTGCTCGGGGTGTTAAAATCCAAGGGCGGCACCGGGTTCATGAACCAGGATGACATGGCCGTGATCCCCCTCACCACCCTGCAACAGCGCCTGAGCCGGGGCCCCGCCTTCCGCGGCAGCCAGGGGATCAGCAGCATCACCATCAAGGCGGCCAGCGAAGAGGCTATCGAGTCGTGCACCCAGGAGGTGCAGGAAGTGCTGCGCGAGCGCCACCGTATCCTCTACGATGACGACTTTACCGTGCAGAGCCAGCAAGAGATCCTCAATGCCGCTACGCAGGCCACCAATATCTTTACCATCGTTCTCGGCGGGATCGCGGCCATCTCGCTGCTGGTCGGTGGGATCGGGATCATGAACATCATGCTGGTCTCGGTGAGCGAGCGCACGCGGGAGATCGGCATCCGCAAGGCGGTGGGCGCGCGACGGCGAGACATCCAGATACAATTCCTGGTGGAGGCGATCGCCCTGAGCTTTATGGGTGGGGTGCTGGGCATTTTGGTGGGGATGGGCATGGCGAGGCTGGTGGCACAAGTGCG
Organism: uncultured Anaerolineales bacterium; assembly: GCA_964416075.1. GTDB lineage: Bacteria > Chloroflexota > Anaerolineae > UBA1429 > UBA1429 > CAYQDH01. The sequence continues at coordinate 4,810 of CAYQDH010000419.1, forward strand.
CATCGGCGGCGGAGAGGGCCTCAACACGGTGGTGGGGCTCGATTCGGTACTGCTGGCCACCCTGTTCTCCATCGGGGTGGGGGTCTTTTTCGGGCTCTACCCGGCCCACCGCGCCGCCTCGCTAAACCCTATCGATGCTTTGCGTTACGAATAGGGGGCTGCCATGCTTATTGAGCTGCAAGACATCTGCAAGATCTACAAGATGGGCGAGGTCGAGGTTCGCGCGCTCTGCGAGCTCAGCCTAGACATCGAGCGCGGGGTAATGATGGCCATCATGGGACCCTCGGGCTCGGGCAAGAGCACCCTGATGAACATCCTGGGCTGCCTGGACCGCCCG
>CAYQDH010000420.1:0-5127 GCA_964416075.1 uncultured Anaerolineales bacterium
GGATGGGCCACTGTGCAGGCCACCAGAAAGCCTGACGGCACGCTCTACGCCAAGCAAATCACCGTGGTTCGCGGGCCTGAGCAGACCCCTGTCATCCAGGAGTTCAGCGGGATCATCGAATCCATAGAGGCGGACCACTGGATCATTTCCGGGCGCCGCGTGGATGTCGTGGCAGAGACGGTAATCGAGGGCCAGCCCAAGCTGGGTCTCCTGGCCCACATCCAGGCAGAGATCAAGCCGGATGGTGTACTCGTAGCCAGGGTGATCGTGGTTGATCCCGAATCACAGGATACGGTACAGATCGAAGGGATCATAGAAAAGCTGGAAGAGGATTACTGGATTGTGGCGGGGCAGGAGATCTGGCTGGACGAGAACACAGAGATCGAGGGCACGCCGGCTGTAGGTGCCATCGCCGAAGTCGAAGCGGTTGTGCGAGCCGACGGCAAGCATTGGGCCATCAACATCGAGATCCAGGGGGAAGAAGAGCCAACGGAGGCGCCAACAGCCACGCTCACCCCCACAGAGCCTACACCGGAAGCCACTGAAACGCCCCAGGAGCCTACGCCTGAGATGACTACCGAGCCTACAACGCTTACTCCAACAGCATCCGAAACATCGGGGATTGAGCCGGCGGCCACGAGTTCGGCTACCGTTGAGCAATCAACGCCTACGATGACCGAGACAACGACTCAAGAGAGCACACCGACACTGGTTGTCACTTGGAACTGAACAGGCTCGCGCCAGTAGTCCAATCGCGATAGCCAGCGAGAAAGGCTATCCCTAGAAGAGGATCGAGAGATGAAACCAAGAGATAGTGCCCTGGGACTGATTATCCTCGCATTACTGTTAGCGGGTTGGGCCGTTTGGCCGGCGCTCGCCGACTCCCCCACTCTGGCGGTGCCAGAGCAAGACCTAGCGGCGCCCGCAGTAGATGGTGCGCGCTCTGTAGATGAGCAGATCGCGGCTTCCCTTGCCTTCACGACCACGGCCATCGAGCCCCAGGTGACGGCAACCCCTCCGCGTGACATTCTCGTCAAGTTGGAGGGAACGATCACCGCGCGGCCCCCTACGAAGACAGGTAACTGGCAGATCGACGAGAACACCGTCTATGTCCGCCAGGACACGGAAATCCTCCCCTTCGGCTACGATCCCAAAGTCGGCGAGCACGTTGTCGTCAATGCGCTGCGCACGCCCCTGAGCCTGATCGCTCTCCGCATCACTGTCCAAAAGCCTGGCGAATCGGACCTGGTTCCCATCGAGTTTAGGGGCGCCATCGACGCCTGCAGCGCGATGCCCCCCTACTGGGGTGAATGGATCGTGGCGGGGACCCCAGTCAGTGTCACTCTAACGACATTCGTGGTTGGGTTGCCCCCCAAGCCAGGCCTCTATGCCCAGGTGCGTGGCCGGGTAACCGGAGAGGGACTGGTCCTGGCGAACTATGTCCAGGTGATCGATCCCTCGGGCGAAGCCAAGCAATTCCAATTCAAGGGCATCGTGCAGTTCAAGTCCTCGAGCACCACGGTGCCGTGGGTCATCGGCGGCGTTGTAGGGAGCGTGACATCGCGCACAGAGATCGATGACCCGGACAAGATTCACATAGGCAGCCTCGTCAAAGTCAAAGGCGAGCGCTCCGGCGCCTTTGTGCAGTTCACCCGCATCAGCCTCGTAGAGGAACCAGCGCAGGTCTACTTGGAGGGGCTCATCCAGCAGGCTCATCCAGAGTCCTATGGAGAATGGATTATCGGCGACAAGCCGGTCCTGGTAGATGAAACCACGTTCGTGGACGAAAGCGAGGGCCAGGCCCAGCCAGGCATGTGGGCACGAGTGACAGCAACGGAGATCGATGGTGTCTACAAAGCGCTGCGCATCCGCGTCGAGCAGCCCTAGCAGACTGGCCACGGATATCCTTGTGTCATGATCAAGCGCCAGACTTTTTTGCCCGCTCTCGTGGCCCTCTTGATTGCCGCGGCCCTGCTGGCCGGCCGGTCGCTTGGCCAAGCTTCTTCGGCTGCGCCCGAGCCAGGGCATCCTGGCGACTCTTGGCGGTCCCTGCGGCAAGCCCCGGACCTTTGGAGCGATCCCCTGCAGCTATCGGAAGCGGTTCTTGATGCCACCAATCCGGTCCTCGCCGTGGACTCATCGCATGGTACTCTACACGCGGTTTGGGAGGAAGACGCTTCTCTTCGCTATGCCTACCGCGACTCTGGCGGCTGGCATCTGGACCCCTACCCCATCCCAGGCGAAAGCCCGGACCTGGCTGTAGACTGTGACGGCGTTCCCCACCTGGTCTATGTAGATGTGGATGGCGATATCCAGCATGCATGCCGTGGCCCCAAGGGCTGGGGAGCTCCCTCGAATATCAGCTCCACAAGCGGCCAATCCAACCATCCTGATATCGCGCTCACCAGCGATCGCGGCATCCACGTGGTGTGGTCTGAGAAAATAGGAGAGGACTACCGCATCTACCATGCCAGCTCGCTAGATAACGGCGCGGTCTGGGCCGCCATACAACCAATCCCCGGCTCATCAGGATATGCCCCCTCGTTGGCATGGGGCCCAACGGGCCGCCTGATGGTCGCCTGGCAGAACAGCCTGGCAGAGACCGATGGCGTGACGCGCCTCTATAGCGCAGAATATGCCGCCCCCCTCTGGACCGAGCCGATCACTGTTCCTTTTGGCTTGGGAGGCACTGCGCGTGACCCGGATTTGGGGATCGATCCACACGGGCGAGCACACCTGGTATGGGAAGAGCAGGGCCAAGATGGCGCATCGAGCATCTACTACGCTCAGAATGCGGCGGGGGCCTGGGCAGCGCCGCTTATGCTATCCTCTGCCAGCGATAGAGCACGGTACCCCTCGATAGCCACGGGCCCCACAAGCGGCATCAACGCAGCCTGGACCACTGGCTACTCCCTGCTGCAGCGCCATGCGGGCCAGGGAGATTGGGAGACGCCGGAACCGGTGATAACCGGGCAGGAAGGCATACGCCAGGTAGCGTTAGCGGTCGACGCGCAGCGTGTTGCCTACGTAGCCTGGAGCGCGCGCAGCGAGGGTGGCGTATGGAATCTGTTTTTCAGCCAGCGCTTGCCGTATGAGGTGCCCACACCTACCGCGCCGCCCGCTACAGCGACGCCGGAAGCATCTGCTACTCCCGTCAGTCCTCTCCCCAACCGTAGCCTTTTACCCTCTCTCCTACGAGGCCATGGTGCCGCGCCGCCCTTGTCCCGGGCGCCCCATGCGCGAACACAGGTGCTGCTGCAGGCCGAGCCACCGTGGTCGTGGTCTTCCCCCACAAACATCTCCTCCACCGACAAGGACTCGCACGACGTGGCCCTGGCTGTAGGCCAAGATGGTACTGTCTACGCCGTATGGGAGGAATCCTACAGTCCGACCACAAGCATCCTGTGGCATAGTCGCCTGCAAAACGGAACCTGGACGACAGCGGATGACTTTTTCGTCGGCAAGGACCCTTGCTTGGCTGTAGACCCTGGCGGTACCATTCATCTAGTCTTTTCCAACGAAATCGATGGCGATGACGATATTTTCCACGGCATGTGGGACTCGGGGTCTCAGACCTGGTTGCTAGCTGCCGAGGTGTCGTACACCATGGGCAGGTCCGTACAGCCCGCGCTGGCGGTCAAGAGCGATGGCAGCCTGGTGGTGGTGTGGTCAGAGACCCTGGAGGGACGCACGTATATCTATCGCGCACTGGAAAATGGCGACTCATGGAGTACCTTCCCCATCGACGCCTCGGGCGACGGCGAAGAGCCCGACGTCGCGGTGGAACGGGGGGACCGCATTTGGGTGGCCTGGCAGGTTGCGGAGGGTGGCCAATACAACATCTATGCCACCTATTCGGATACGGGCGGCCATCAGTGGGATCTGCCGGTAAATGTCTCCTTTGAAACCGGCGCCGACGCCATGAGCGCTGACATCGTGGGCACATCGTCTCTGGGCGCTTTTGTGGTGTGGCGAGGGTACAATACGTCCATCTCCCAGGCCTACTTCACCCACAATATGCAACTTTTTGACTTCTGGGAGGCACCTGCCAACGTGTCGCAGACCCAGGGATCGGCATCCAGACCTGCCATATCCATCGATGCGAACGGAAACATCCATCTAGCGTGGGCCGAAGGGGGCCAAGTACACTATCGCCGGGGGAACGCAATGGAGGGGACATGGTCGTCCACAGTGTCCATCGCTTCAGGTGCAGGGAGCGTGGGAGCGCCTGCCCTCGCGGTCGCCTCCCAGTCGCAGGTGCATGCCGCCTGGGAAGAGGCAGCGCCGGGAGGCAAGAGCGACATCTACCATCGCGCTGCCAGCGCGCCCACCCCTACTGCCACTCACACGCCGACACCGACACCCACACCTTCCCCGCTTCCCTACCGGCTCGGGTTGCCCTTGGTGCTCAAGCCCTAGGGTGCCGCTCCAGATGGACGAGCAACACCGAGATGTCCGCAGGATTCACGCCCGCGATGCGCGCAGCCTGCCCCACCGTTTCCGGGCGATGTCGCAGCAAGCGCTCTCTCGCCTCGTTACGCAGCCCGATCACCCCGCGATAATCCAGGTCCACGGGGATACGTCGCCCCTCGAGACGGCGGAAACGCTCCACCTGGTCTTCTTGCTTGTCGATGTACCCCTCGTAGTGGATGCTGATCTCCACCTGTTCGATCACATCCTCGGACAACGTTACCGCGCTCGGGGCCAAGGCCTTGATGATCTCATAGCTGGCTCCGGGCCTGCGCAGCCACTGCCGCGCCGACACGGGCTGCTGCAATGCTTCCAGGCCATGTTCCTGTAGACGAGCGTCCAGTTCCGCGCTCGGATGAAGGATCACCTTCTGCAGCCGCTCGATCTCATCCTCGATCTGCCGGCGTTTCTGTTCCACGGCGCCATAGCATTCGGGCGACACGAGGCCTAACGCATGCCCCAAGGGAGTCAGGCGCAGGTCCGCATTGTCCTGGCGGAGCAGCAGGCGATACTCGGCGCGAGAGGTGAGGATGCGGTAAGGCTCGTTGATCTCCTTGGTGATCAGGTCGTCGACCAACACACCGAGGTATGCCTGGTCGCGGCGCAGCTCCAGTGGCGCCTGGTCCCGCACATGCTGTGCGGCATTGATCCCCGCCA
>CAYQDH010000421.1:0-5098 GCA_964416075.1 uncultured Anaerolineales bacterium
GTTCCCCACCGAGACAGAGCATGAGATCGGCTTTCGCACGGAGGCGCTCAAGCTCTTTGAGCAGGATGGCTATCGGCCGGAAAACCTGTCGCTTGCCTGGATGGAGTTCAAACAGCCGCACCCCGCCGAAAAGATCGACGAGTTTGTCCGGAATGGTGTGAACCGGGTCGTTTACTTTGCGGCCGCCATCAGCGCCGATTCTATCCACAGCCAGAACGACATCCCTGAGCTCGTTCACAAGGCCCGAGTGCCTGCAGACTTTGTTTCGACCAACCTGGGCGCATGGAACGACGACCCCATCGTTATCAAGGCGATCAAGGAAAAGATCGACGAGCAGATGGAATAGGGAAGGGACTGACAAGGAAGGACGATCGGCTGAGCGGCCGCGGGCTTGTTCTGATCGAGTTACCGCACGGATTGCACCACCTGTCAGGCATGGCTGGATGACGCGCAAACACCGATGCGACGACGTAAGGGAACTGCCAGGGCTGGGGGATCCATCTGCGGATCCCCCGGAACCTATCCGAGTCCTATCGACGTGAGCCGATAGAGATCAGGGGCGCGAGATCAAGGACCTACCACCCCGGGGCCTGGCTCTATGGGGCATATTCGCGGAACAGCAGAGGCAGAAAGAGCGAGCCAGCCATCTCGCCTAGGCTGAAATCACGAGTCGGATCGGCGCGCAGTGCGGCCACGGATAGCGCCAGTGATATGCGACTGTAGCCATCGGCCCAGACGTCGATCACCACGGATTCGCAACTGCCGAGTTGGTCGGTGGATAGACGCAGACCGAACGCCCCATCGGTTGCCGTCGTGGTAACCCGCTGTGGCGATTCGCAGATCAACACGCCAACATGGGCGCCTGGGATGGGCTGCAAAAGACCGGGCTCCCCCGCCTTGTACACGTGCCCCCGAAAGTCGATGTCGGTGACAGGATAGGCCGCCTCCCATGGAGTGTAGGCCAAGCCGGAAGCGTCCCCCCGCATACCCAGGGGATCTATGGGCTCGGCGACGACGCCAGCTTGCTTCGCCAGGCCCCCTGCCCAGTACAACGAAGCCACAACCCACAACACCAGGACCAGTACCCTGATCGGATGCGCCATACCTTTCATGCAAGACTCCTTCCTAATGACTACCACCCAGCGGATCACTTGTCATCACTGCACATTCTGACGCCGAGTGCGCGCCATCGATACGCCACAGCTGTTCCCGTCATCACCTTAGCAGAGGGAACGCTGCTACGCGCAGGTTGGTTGATCCATAGGGCACCAGAGCTATATCCTCCAGTGGCTCGGACGAGTCGTGTGGCCCCCCGGAGATGGGTCCAGCCGAATTGTTGAGCAGGCCCCACGAGGGGATTCTGCGGCCGCGAGACAGTAATCTGACGGGGGGTTCGGCCGGGCCAAAAGGTACTGTGCCAATGGTTCCTCTCTCTAGGGTAATTGAGGCTGCCGGATTTTTCGGATCGACCGCCAAGCCATAATTCCAGGGCGTGGTGGGGTAGACCTCCCAATCTGCATGGGGCTCATCCCCCGCAATCCTGCGCCAGTCCTCGCCTATATGCAGGCCGAACAGCAACGGCCCCCGATAGATCGACACCAGGCCATCATGCCCCCTCACGACCCTGGGAGTCATGGGCAGGCGCAACACAACCCGGTCGCCGTCGTTCCATTCCCTATCTACACGGACAAAGGCTTCCGAATCGGATAACAGCTGGCGTTTGTCGTTCACGAGCAATTCTGCGTCGTGCGCCCAGTGAGGGACGCGCAGAACCAGCGGGAACCTGGTTGACCTGGGCATCGCGAGGGAGAGATGCACCATCTCATCGAACGGATAGTCTGTCTCTTCGATGAGCGTAACAGGCGTACCATCCCAGACCTCGGTGCTGACCGTGCAGGGACCGTAGGCCACTGCCGCCAGCCCCCCATCCAAGGTGCCCATCACCAGGCTCTTGGTGAACTTGGGCCACGCCTGGTGCATGTTGGCAGTGCAGCAACCATAGTTTGGCTCCAGACCATAGATATTGGACCAGTCCGAGTTGTTAGCCCAGTCACGATGGGCCACCGTGCAGAGCACCTGGTTCACCTGCTGGTCATACTGGTGCGCCCACATATCGGGTTTGCAGGTAGCGGGAAAGGCGTTGTAGGTAACCAACTCCAGAGCATCGCAGAAGAATGGGTCACCCTGCAGGCGAACAAGTTCTTCCAGAGAGAACATGTATTCGCCCACGGCGCACAATTCTGTGCCATGGGTCGGAGAGGTGCCATTCAGGTGCTCATCGCCGCTCCAAATGCCATTCGCTTGCCCGTGGTAGCGCATCAAGTTCTGGATCCCCAGCTTGGCCGCATCGTGGTGCCACGGGTCGCCGGACTGTGGATAAAAGACCGCGGTCGCCTTGACCGCCATGGCATTGTTTACCACGTGGGTATACATCCCCCACTCACGGAGAGGTACCAGGGCTTGCACCGTTCCACGGGCCTGGAGATCGGCCCAGTCATCTATCTGGCTAAAGATCAGGGCGGCGAGATCGAGCAGGTACGGTTCTCCGGTCAGGTTGTAGAGCCAGTGTACGGTGAGGATATTGTCGGCGCCGCGGGCCTTGCCCCAGTTCTCTAGCGGGCGCGCCCGGAGAGCCTGGAGCTGATAGCGAAAGTAGCCATCCATCAATCCCAGCACGCGGGGATCCGATGTGGCCTCATAATAAAGGGCCAGGCCCTTGAGCATGACCATGCGCGGCCACCAGTCACGGTTGCGCGTTGGTCCAAACTGCCCATTGGACTGGATACTGTTGAGAGTCCAATCGATCCAGCGCTGGGCCTTGCCGATCAAGGCCGGATCATCCAACAGATAGGCCAGTGGCACCAAGCCGTCGCAGTAATAGGGGCCGCGCTCCCATGATTCGCCATCGCCTCCCAGCCACCCACTGTTGAGTCCCACATCGGGCCAGATCTCATCCAGGTGACCTGTGAGGCCGCGTGCCTGCACCCGGAGTTGGTCGAGAAGCCAGCCCCGCGGCTTGACGGCGCCCAATGGCAAGGCCAAAAACGATGCGGCGCGCAGAGGCGGCCGGTTAGGCGGCAGGACGGTCAATCGGGCCATCGTTTCCTCCCACGAGATCTCGACGAGCGCGAGCCACCCTCGCTCGCCGGCGATAGACAAGCCACAGGATCAAGGCGAGAATACCCAGCAGGGCCGCGGCCCCCACGGCGATGATGCGGGGCCAGATACGCTCAGCGATATCAGGGGTAAAGTCAAAGTTGAGAAACGAATCCTCCACGACGGGGGCCATCAGGTTATCCACGGGCACATAGTCGTCGCTAAGAACGAGCGGAGCCTCCAAATCTAGGTAACCATGCAACTCTTCGGCGCTCAAGGGACTGAAACCGGCCGGAATCTGCGCAAGATTCAGAGGTTGCTGGCTGGCCGCGATCACAAAGGTGGTCCGAATCGTCTCGCGCCACTGCGATGTGGAGGGTATCACCTCAACATAGTGAAAGATCTGCTGCATTGTGCGCACATAAGCGCGCATGAAATGCCCGTTCGGGCCGCCATCGATGATGTTGACAAGGTAAAGTCCGTCATCGCGCAGGACACCGTCGACGAGTTGCCCGAACTCGAGAGTAGTGAGATGAAAGGGGACCGAGTAATCGTTGAAAGCATCCCCAAACACCACATCGTAGCTATCCCGTGCAGCGTGCCATGCCAAGTAGTTGCGCGCATCCATGTTGTGTATCTCAATACTCGTGTCACGCGATAGCCCCAGCCAGAGGTGGGCCGCTTCGGTGACCTGTGGGTCGATCTCAGCCACCACCACGTGGCTTTCAGGCGCTATGGCCTCCAGGTAGCGCGGAAATGTGTACCCACCGCCGCCGATGAAAAAGGCATCGAAAGCAGGCTTGCGCTCCAACAGGGGGCTGATCGCACCGGCATAGGTGCGCTCGTACCCGTAGACCAACCGCGACGGATCGTCCAAATCGGAGTAGCTATGCACCAGCCTATCGAGCAACAGCTCGCGCACCGACCGGCCATCCATCTCGAGCTCGTTTACGTTGATGCAAAAATAGTTCGTCTCGCGCCGACACTCGCTGGCCAGGAACCCACCCCGCCCTAGCAGCAACACGCAGAGCCCGAAAAGCACAACCCAGGCGCCAGTGCGCACCAGGCCGCGCCGCAGGGGCGCATCGCTGGAGAACCAGAGGGCCAAAGCCATCAGCAGGCCGGCTACCAGGAGAATCGTGTTCTTGGTGCCAAACAAGGAAATGAGCAGAAACCCGGTAGCAAAGGTGCCAACGATGCTCCCTACGGAGGACCATGCATAGATGCGGCCCACCGTGCTGCCGGTGGTTCTCAGATCCTTCAGGCTCAGACGGACCACGATGGGGGAAATGCATCCCAGGAGCAAGCTCGGCAACAGGAACACCCCCGCTACATAGCCGATGACCCACACCAACAAGGGGATAGTCACTGGGGGTCTGAACTCGTGCAGGTCATTGTTGAGCCATAGGATGAGCAGGTTGCTCAGCGAAGCCAGACCAAAGATCGTGCCCAGCAAGCGAGAAGAGGCTCCACGATCGGCCAGTCGCCCGCCCACATAGTTGCCGATGGAGATCCCAGCCATGATCACACCAATGACCGAGGTCCAGGTATGCAGCGAGACCCCTAACCTCGTGGCGATCAACCTGCTGGCCACCAATTCCATGATCATAATAGAGCCACTGCTCAGGAATACGACGGACTGGGGGTTCCACAACCTATCACGAAAACGCATGCCACCTCCACAAAAGAGAGACCGGCCGTCCAGAACTCAAGCCGAAGCATGGAACGACCGGCAGTGAGGGATCCCTTGTAACACACAGCCACCAACGTGTCAACCGCTATGACCCGCTTACATTCCAATTGACCGAGTCTATTGACGGCGTGCAGGGCCTAATCCTCGTAGACTCGGATCTCGTACACACGAGCTGGCCATCCCTTTTCGTTCGTCGCCAATACCACGAGCCGTAACCGATCGCTGTAATAGTCGCTGGCAAAGCGGTGTACTCGGTAACGATGGTAGTTTCCCCGCTCCTGAAGGATATCGCACCAAGCGCCATCTTGC
>CAYQDH010000422.1:0-863 GCA_964416075.1 uncultured Anaerolineales bacterium
GAGGGGAACCCCCTGTTTATTAGCGAGGTGGTGCGCCTGCTGGTGCAGGAGGGGGAACTGGCCTCGGAGAAGCTGTTGGAGCGCACGTCGTGGACGGTGCGCATCCCCGAGGGGGTGCGTGAGGTGATCGGGCGGCGGCTGGACCGCCTCTCGGAGCGCTGCAACGTGGTGCTGACCTTGGCCTCGGTCATCGGGCGCGAATTCACCCTGGCCCAGCTCAAGTTGCTGATTGAGGACCTTTCGGAGGACCACCTGCTGGAGGTGCTAGAGGAGGGGATGGCAGGGCGAGCCATCGAGGAGCTACCCCGCGCCGTGGGGCGCTACCAGTTCACCCACGGGCTGATCCAGGAGACGCTGGCGCAGGAGCTTTCCGCCACGCGACGGGTGCGCCTGCACGCGCGCATCGCGGAGGGATTGGAGGCGCTGTATGGCCCTGAGGGAGAGGCGCACGCTGCCGAGCTGGCCTACCATTACGGCGAGGCGGAGACGGTGCTGGGCACTGAGAAGCTGAGCTACTATTCGCTGCTGGCGGGGGAGAGGGCGCTGGTGGCCTATGCCTGGGAGGAGGCGCAGACCCACTTGCAGCGCGGTCTGGCGACGAAGCCGGGACAACCGATGGACGACAGTACCGCAGCTCTGCTCTTTGGCCTGGGCAGAGCATAGTTCGCATTGAACGAGTTAGAGGATTCACAGGCCAATCTTTGGCGTGCCTTTGACTACTATGAAGGAACGGGCGACGGATCCCACGCGGCATTGGCCTTCATCTGTGCTCAGCTCCATCCGAAGCGCTATGACGACTACCTCGAGATGGCGCAGCGGGCGCTGCGTCTGGCGCAAGGGCTGCTGGTCGCCGCGCCGCTCCC
>CAYQDH010000422.1:873-5094 GCA_964416075.1 uncultured Anaerolineales bacterium
TTCGTTCGAGGCCGGAGGCATCGTCAGTCGTCGCGCCATGGCAGAGGTCCTGAGAAACGACTATGAGGCCGCGCGCCAGGACTGTACTCGCGCCCTGGAGATCGCGCGGCACAAGGGCGATATGTCCCTCGAGGAGTTGGCCTTGGAAGTTGCGTCGTGGGCTGCCGTCTTTAACCTGCGCTGGCAGGAGGGGCGGGACCTGGCCTTCCAGGCTATCCGCCTGAGCGGTTCGGTCGGTGATCTATCGCGCTCCATCAGATCTCGCAGCTATGCAGCGACAGCCTTGCTGGTCTTGGGCGATCTCGATGGGGCGTGCCAGTACGCGACCGAGGCGGTGCTGGTCGGCGAGCGCGTGCACCATCGGCCCAGGCTGTCTGACGCACTACGCACGAACGCACTAGTGTGCCAAGCGCAAGGGGATTCGCTTGCCGCGCGCGCTCTTCTGGAGCGGCAGCTCGCGATGGAACCTACCGACGCTGGTGCCCTTGCAGCCGAAGCATTACTTGAGGGCAGTATGGGCGGCTACGAGGATGCCCGCCTCTATCTGGATCGCGTCCCTGACCGCCTACGGCATAGCCAGCGCGTAGAAGCTTATCCCTCCCATGCCGCTGGGGTGAGCGAAACCATCGCCTTGCTTGCCCGCACGACCGGCAACACCCAATATTTTGCGCTTGCCGCCGATCTGGCAAAGCAAGCTGTGGGATCAGCCGCTGTCCCGCCGCTATGGCTACTTTCGGCGAGGGTGGCCCTGGCTCTGGTCGCTGTGCAGCAGGAGGACCGAAAAGGGGCTGCGGGGCAGTACCAGGCGTTACTCCCTCACGCCGGCACAGCTTCGCCGGGATCGGGCATCCTGCTCGATCGCGTACTGGGCCTTCTGGCGGGGACAATGGGCGAACTGGTCCGCGCCGCCGAGCATTTCGAGCAGGCCCTGGCCTTTGCCCGCAAGGGCGGCTACCGCCCCGAGCTAGCCTGGACCTGCTGCGACTATGCTGATCTGCTGCGCCAGCGCAACGCCCCCGGCGACGCCGCGAGGGCGGCGGCCCTGCTGGACGAAGGCTTAGCCTTGACGCAGGAGATGGGCATGCGCCCCCTGGCCGAGCGGGTGCAGGCCCGGCGCAGAGCCTAGCTGGCTATATGCAGACTCGCGTTCGCCTCTTGTGTAACGCACCAGGACCGAACGCAGAATTCCTGCGTGGCCCAGCTCGATGTATAATGAGTTGTGGTTGATCGATGCATGGCCTGCCATGGGTGCCTGTGACACGCGGGCTGGCAGGCCCTTGCATTGCGGCAAGTCGTCCGCAACCAGTGCATAGAGCATGGTGCAACGCCGCCGCCAAACCAATCGAGAAGGATACTGAAAATGGGTACCACCATCACCGCTGTTTATGAGGAGGGGGTGCTGCGCCTTCTGGAACCCTTGCCACTGCCGGAGCACACCCACGTTCAAATCGAAATCGTTCGCCAGGTGCCTGCACCGCAGGAACGACAGCGAGTGCGCCAGGCGCTGCTGGATGCCGGTATTATCAAGCCTCGTGCGGGCGACTCTGCAATCAGGTCTGTGTCCGATACTGAACTCGCTGCGGCCGCCGAGAGAATGGGCAAGGCGACTACCCTGTCGGATCTGATCGTTGCTGAGCGAGAGGGGCGATGACAACCTACTATCTGGATGCCAGTGCTCTGTCCAAGCGTTATGTCCTTGAGAGAGGGGGCGCCTGGATCAGTAGCTTGCTATTGGCCGATGCAGGTCATACTGCCCTGACCGCCCACATAACGATTGTCGAGGTGGCCAGTGCTCTGGCGCGCCGCAGACGAGAAGGATCGATTGCCGTGGATGACTATGCTGTGGCGACCAAAGCCTTGGCGGAGCAGGCCAGGACCGAATACGAAATGGTCGAGATGGATGAGCCGGTTGTTGCCCTGGCGTGCCAACTCCTGGACAAGCATCCGCTGCGAGCATACGATGCTGTCCAGCTAGCCTCGGCGCTAGCCGCAAACCTGGCCCTCGTATCTGCCGGACTGGCTGCACTCGTTTTCGTATCCGCTGACGACCGACTAAACCGGGTAGCCACGACCGAAGGCCTGGTCACTGCCGATCCCAATGCGTATCCTTGATAGCGGAGCCGAATTTGCACCCACGGCAAACGGTATCCCTCCGCGTCGCCCTGGGACCGATCGCCCTCGCGTACCGCGATGTGCGGGCGGTGCGGGTGCACGATCATACGCTTCTCCCCACACCGGCATGGCCTCGCCGGGCACGGATATCCTGCTTGCCCGCGTGCTGGGCTTGCTCGCGGAAACGATGGGGGAGCCGGACCGCGCCGCCGAGCATTTCGAGCAGGCCCTGGCCTTTGCCCGCAAGGGCGGCTATCGCCCCGAGCTGGCCTGGACCTGCTGCGACTATGCCGACCTGCTGCTCAAGCGCAGCGCTCCCGGCGATGCCGAGAGGGCGGCAGCTCTGCTGGACCAAGGCTTAGCCCTGGCCCAGGAGATGGGCATGCGCCCCCTGGCGGAGCGCATTCTGTCGCGGCAAAACAACCCCGCACGGCCATGAGCGCAGAGATTCCCAACGCCGTGCGACTTGGCTACACCTCATAGATGGGCTTAGAATACCACATCCAAACGAAGTATCTCTTAAACCGGATTCATCCGGTGCAGTTAGGTAGCACGGCCATCCTCATGGCCGTGCGGGCTCGTGGTTGGCGCCACCTCGCGCCCCGCATAATGCTTCTGGTAATACTCGCGGTAAAAATCTCCCGACTTGATCTTGCGCCACCACCACGTATTCTCCACATACCAGCGCACCGTGGCTTCCATCGCTTGGGCAAAGTTGTGGCGCGAATGCCACCCCAGCGCTCGCACCTTCTCCACGTTCAAGGCATACCGCCGGTCGTGGCCCGGCCGGTCGGTGATGTACTGCAACAGGCTCTCCGGCTTGTCCAGGAGCCGCAGGATCATCTTGGCCATCTCGATGTTGGGCGTGGACACACCCGTCCCGAGGTTATACACCTCGCCGTGCGCGCCCCGATGCAGCACCACATCGATCCCCTCGCAGTGGTCCTCTACGTATTGGTAATCGCGCATCTGCAGTCCATCGCCATAGATCGGCAGCGGCTTGTCGTCCATGGCGTTGGTGATGAAAAGGGGTACCACCTTCTCCGGGTACTGGTAGGGGCCGATGCTGTTGGACCCCCGGGTGATCGTCACCGGCAGGCCAAAGCTGGCATAGTAGGCCAGCACCATCAGATCGCCCCCGGCCTTGCTGGCCGAGTAGGGGCTGCGCGTGTGGATGCGGTCCGTCTCCACCGACGCACCCTCCAACACCTGCCCGTACACCTCGTCCGTGCTCACCTGGTGGTAGCGCTCCAGCTTGAGCTCCTTCACCGCCTCCAGCAGCACGTGCGTGCCGTACACATCGGTTTGGATAAAGTTCCCTGCGTCGCTCAGCGAGCGGTCCACGTGCGTCTCCGCCGCGAAATTGACGATGGTGTCGATCTCATGCGCGCGAATCGTCTCCCGCACCCTATCCGCGTCGCAGATATCCCCCAGCACAAACGCATAGCGTGGATCATCCGCAACATCGGCAAGATTGTCCGGGTTCCCCGCGTAGGTCATCTTGTCATAGACGACCACCCGATAGTCGGGGTGCTCGCGCAGCACATAGTGCACATAGTTCGAGCCGATGAAACCGGCGCCGCCGGCGATGAGCACGTTTTTCATCCTTGGTCCCCCCGGTTGATGAATGCAGATCTGATGCCTACCTGGACCTCATAGCGCAGGGCTTTGTCATTGTCGCAGTTACGTCATGCCGAGTCCCCCATGGCGCGAGGCGCCATCTGGGGCCGAATGCCATCCCTGTAGCGCAAGTTTTTCCTAACTTGCGGCCCATGTCATGAGTAGTCGCCCATGGCGTGGTGCGCCATCTGGGGCCAAATGCCACCCCTGTACGGCAATTTGCCCAAATTGCCGACTCTGGCCCATGTCATAGGTAGTCCCCCATGGCGCGAGGCGCCATCTGGGGCCGAATGCCATCCCTGTAGCGCAAGTTTTTCCTAACTTGCGGCCCATGTCATGAGTAGTCGCCCATGGCGTGGTGCGCCATCTGGGGCCAAATGCCACCCCTGTACGGCAATTTGCCCAAATTGCCGACTCTGGCCCATGTCATAGGTAGTCCCCCATGGCGCGAGGCGCCATCTGGGGCCGAATGCCATCCCTGTAGCGCAA
>CAYQDH010000423.1:0-5092 GCA_964416075.1 uncultured Anaerolineales bacterium
GATGGAGTCGGGGTAGGCTCGGTGGGGCTGGGACTCGGTGTGGGCGATGCTTCGCTGGTCGCCGAGGGTGACGCCTCGAGGGTTGGCGTGGTGGTGTCACGGGCCGTGGCCGTGGCGGTGGGACTGGGTGTGAGGGTCAGGGATGTGGTATAGCTTGCTGTGGCCGTGACGGTAGGGGTGCGCGATGGCGTATGCGTTGGCGTCGACGTGGGCACGATCACCTGCACGGGGGCCGTATGTGCGAGGGTCAGTGAACCCGCGCTGCCGGCCAGGATCTGGACGCTGCTGGTGTGCACACCAGGCACATTGCCCGCGCGAGCGCGAAAGCGCAGGACGAGCTTGCCTTGGGCCAGGACAGGCGTCTTGTCAACACCCGCGACGGCATCAAACTGCCAGCGATGTGTGGTATCGCGGAAGAGCCAGTCCCATGGCTCCCAGCCGCCGTAAGGATCCACCAGTTCGTAGGGGCACACCCCCAACACCTCGGGCCACTGGCTCCAATAGTCTCGCAGGCCGCGCACCATATAGTCGGCCCGATTGCCCTCATCGATGGGGGGGTAGCCTTGGAATGCAAAGTTGTTCTGGCCAAGTGCATAACCGGTCTCGGTGAGCAGGACGGAGACGTTTTTTCGCCCGTTGTTGGCCAGGCGCTGCAATTCCAGCAGGTAGCTATCGATCGTGATCTCGGGGTAGCTGGGCGCCGCGCCCTGGTGAATGTTGTATTCGGGAGGGTGGTTGCCGGGGTAGGGATGGGCAGCCCAGACATCGAAGGCCTGCATGGATGCGGGCACCGCTTGGGCCATGGCATCGATAAAGCCCAGAAAAGCATAGTTGCCCCCCGGCGACAAAGCCCCATTGAGCACACGGATGCGCGAATCGCCTAGCGTGCGGATCGCGGTTGACACATCGACGAGAAAGTGACCATATTCCTCGGGGTTGGCCGCGCCGCTCCACTCGCTATCCAGGTTCGGCTCGTTCCAGATCTCGATGTACAGCAACCTGCCCTCTCGCCGAGGCAATCCGGAGACGACACGGGCATAGGCAGCGGCGATGGCCGTATAGTCGCCCGGGGTGGTGGCCGAAGGCTTGGTCCAGCCCGATCCGCCATGCTCCCCCTGCAGGCGAATGACCGGGATGAGGTCGCGATCGTAGCAGGCGTTGACGAAATCTATCCAGCAGGACTGGGGGCCACTCGTTTCCGTGGTGATGCCGTAGAAGAGCTGCTTGACGAACGACCCGGGGCCCATCGCCTCACGGGCGTGGTCGAGCTGCATCTTGAAATAGTCTCTCTCGCAGCGGTCCTGCACAAAGGTATGCATGCCGTAATGAGAAGCGGTTCGCGCGGCGGGCACCGTCAGCGCGGACCAGGTGAGCGTGTTGGTCAACACGGTGGGGTTAGTGCGAGCGATAAGGGTATCATTGTTCAGGATCTGCGTGGACCCGGCCACGTAAGTAAAGCCATCTGGCAAGAGGTGATCGATGCGGACGCCCAATAGATCGCCAGCCGACGTGTTGCGCAACGTGAGGGTATAAGTGATGGGCTGTCCCGCCAAAACGGTGGCCGGGGTAACGGTAGTCTCGAGGGAGATCGGCAAGCCTTCCGCTCTGGCCAGGAGCGTTCCGGCCAATAGGATCAAGGCGACCACGCCACCGAGCAGCATCCATCGGCGAGGACATACGGGATCTTTCACACGCGTCTCCTTCGTTGCACGACATCGTTCATTAGGTGGCACAACTCCCCAGATAAGCAAGGTGCCCATCGATTGCTATAGTAGACGTTTGAAAGGACGTTCGGTTTCGGGGCAACGAGCCGGTAATCGGCTCGGGTGCTATGCGGAACGGAAGAAAAGATCAGGCCAGCACTGCGCTGGCCTGATCTTGGCATGGCTGGAACCTGGTCTGGCCCCTTCTTACTTGTTGCGGATCGCTGCCTGAGCGGCTGCCAGGCGCGCCACCGGAACGCGGTAAGGCGAGCAACTGACGTACTTTAGCCCGACGCGATGGAAAAAGTCGATAGACTCGGGGTCGCCGCCGTGCTCACCACAGATGCCCAGCTCGATATCGGGGCGCTTGGACTTGCCGCCCTTGACGGCCATATCCACCAGTTGGCCCACGCCGATCTGGTCGATGGACTGGAAGGGGTTCGCGGGCAGGATCTTGCGCTCCACGTACTTGAGCAGGAACTTGCCCTCGGCATCGTCGCGCGAGTAACCGAACGTCATCTGGGTAAGGTCGTTGGTGCCAAAAGAGAAGAACTCGGCATATTCGGCCAGCTCGGCCGCGGTGAGGGCGGCGCGGGGCGTCTCGATCATCGTGCCAAACTTGTAATCGATCTTGCTGCCCTCTTCCTTCATAACGTCCAAGGCGACCCTCTCGAGCTTTTCGCGCTCCAGTCTCAGTTCGTTCACATGGGTCACCAGGGGAATCATGATTTCCGCATGTACGTGGACGCCCTTCTTGGCCTGCCGACAGCCGGCCTGGAAGATAGCTCGCACTTGCATCTCGGTCACTCCGGGCAGCATGATCCCTACGCGGCAGCCGCGCAAGCCCATCATGGGGTTCACTTCCCAGAGGGACTCGACGACCTGCAGCATCTTTTCCTTCTCGGCCAGCTCTTGAGGGTTCTCGCCGGTGCAACGAAGGCGAGTAACCTCCTCGATGAGCTGCTCACGCGTGGGCAGGAACTCGTGCATGGGTGGGTCGATGAGACGAATGATCGTCGGTAGCCCGTCCATGGCTGCAAACAGCCCCTCAAAGTCCTCACGCTGGAAGGGCAACAGTTCGGCAAGATACTTGGCCCGATCCTCGTCAGTCCTGGCCATAATCATGCCCACCACAAAGGGCCGCCGCGACTTTTCGAAGAACATGTGCTCGGTCCGGCACAGGCCGATCCCTTCGGCGCCGCGCTCGCGAGCACGCTGCGCGTCGCGTGGATAGTCGGCATTGGTGTAGATGCCCAGGCGGCGAGTCTCGTCGGCCCAACCCAATAGGGCAGATAGCTCCCGCTCCTTGCCGAACTCGAGGTCCACTGTGGGGATGGCCCCAGCAAAAACCTCGCCCGTGGTGCCATCGATGGAGATGACGTCCCCTTCCTTGATCACGACGCCGCCCTTGGTAAAGTTGCGGTGCTCGACCGATACGGTGATATCCTCGCACCCCACAACACAGGGCAGGTTGCTGCCGCGGGCCACCACGGCTGCATGGGATGTGGCGCCACCATGCTGCGTGAGCACCCCCTTGGAGGCCAACATGCCGCCCACATCGTCGGGCGATGTCTCAGGGCGAACCAGTATCACAGCATCTCCGAGCTCGGCGCGCCTGGCGGCTTCAGTTGCACTAAAGACGGCGATCCCCGTCGCTGCGCCGGGGGAGGCATTGAGACCCGTGGTGATCAGGTCGCCACGCTTGGCGGCAGCCTGCTTGGCGTCGGCATTGAAAGAGGGGTGCAGCAATACATCAACCTGGTCTGTGCCGACGCGCATGAGCGCTTCCGCTCGGTCGATCAACCCTTCGTTAGCCATATCGACGGCGATCTTGATCGCCGCGCGCGCGGTACGCTTGCCACTGCGGCATTGGAGCATCCACAGCTTGCCCTTTTCGACGGTGAATTCCATGTCCTGCATGTCGCGATAGTGGCGCTCCAGCATCCCGGCCACCTCGACGAACTGGTCGTAGATGGCCTTGTTGACCCTCTCCAATTCGGCGATCTTGAGCGGCGTGCGCGTGCCGGCCACCACGTCCTCGCCCTGGGCATTTGCCAGGTACTCCCCGTACAGGGCTTTCTCGCCGGTGCTGGGGTTGCGCGTAAAGGCTACACCGGTGCCGGAATCGTCGCCCATATTGCCAAAGACCATGGTGCAGATGTTGACGGCGGTGCCCCAGTCGTCCGGGATCTTGTTATAACGGCGGTAGGTGGCGGCTCTCTCGCCAAACCAGGATTGGAACACCGCTTCGATGGCCTGGCTGAGTTGTTCCCAGACGTCCTCTGGAAAGTCGACGCCCAGTTGCTCCTTGTAGATGCGCTTAAATTCGACGACGATCTCCTTGAGCATCTCTACCGTAAGGTCCGTGTCGCGCTTACCCTCGGTCTTGGCCTTGTAGGCGTCAAGGACGTTTTCAAAGAGCTCGCCCTCGATATGCTTGACGATGCGTCCAAACATGGAGATCAAGCGGCGGTAAGAGTCGTAGGCAAAGCGCTCGTTCCCAGCGAGGGCGGCCAAGCCCTTGAGCGTCTCGGCGTTTAGGCCGACATTGAGCACCGTATCCATCATACCGGGCATCGAGGCCCGAGCGCCGGATCGGACCGAGACCAACAGCGGGTTAGCCGGATCGCCGAACTTTTTGCCAGTCTCCTTCTCCACCTCTTTCATGGCCGCCAGGACCTGGTTCCACATCCCCTCGGCGAACTTGTTCCCCGCGTCGAAAAAGGCCAGGCAGGCCTCGGTTGTACAGGTGAACCCGGGAGGAACCGGCAGGCCCGCATTCGTCATTTCCGACAGGCCTGCCCCTTTGCCTCCCAGCAAGTTACGCATGTCTCTGTTCCCTTCATGGAACAAGTAGACCCATTTCTTTGCCATATGTGACCTCCACCGTATTGCTTATTTTTCCTTCAAAGTTCCTATTATAGGACTAGGCCGCCTTTTGGCAAGTAGCGCGACACCTATCCCAACTCCTGCAGCTTCTGGCCCCCTTCGATCAGCTTCAGGCCGACCTTGTCCATCTCCCTTCCGGCCGAATCGAACCACGCGGCCAAGGCATCGAGCTCTTCGGCGATACTCTTCAGATTCTGGCCGAGGTTGTTCAGTTGCTCTGAGCCATCGTCCAGCAGATCGGACGCGGGCTGCAGCAAGCGTCTGTTCTCGACACTGATCGACTTGACCACGGACCACTTTCCCAAGGCGCCCAGATCGATGACATCGTTATCGATGTCGAGCACCGGCACCTGGATGGCCCCCAACATGTCTGCAGCCTGGCCGATGACTTGGGCCGCCATTCGCACCATAGTACGGCCCCCTTCAAAGTAATTGGCCGTTTGGGTCATGATCTGCCGAGCGTTGGCTGGCGCGTTCTGTCCGCCTCTCATGTACTGCCC
>CAYQDH010000424.1:0-5070 GCA_964416075.1 uncultured Anaerolineales bacterium
TTAACGTGATTTATCACGTTTTGTGTATCAGTCTCGAATTCATTCGAGGAATGTGACGCATCGGCGCCGCAGGGGCTGGGCCGTAACTCGCTCTATCTGGTTACCTCATTAATTAGTTAACCCTCATAAACCCAGCGCTGATGGGTAATCTGGCTAGCCTTCATTGGGTCGGGACTACCTGTAGCAATCTGGGTCGACCGAGCCTGGGATGACACCACTGATCACGCGAAATGGCGGGGTAGCGCGCCAGCGCTCCAAGTCGGCACAGAGCGCGAGGCTGCCGCCTTCGCTGCTATAGACATTGAGCCGAGATAAGTCGTTGGTGCCCAATCCGGCCTCGGCAGCGATACGCAGATAGATGAGCTTTTGCGGGTCGAACCCCATCAGATAGCTGGCCACGCTATCCACCGCCACGACGTTTACCCCGGCCACCACCAGCCCCAAGGGAATATTGGAGCCACGATTGAAGCCGGTGCCGTCGCGCCCCACCACGCCCTCGATCACGTTGAGCTGCGGCACAGCGATCTGCGCCAAGTCGGACAGGCGGCGCGCGAGCCCCAATTGCCACTGCTCGTGCAGGGCACGGTCCATCCATTGCTCGTGGGGGAGCTTTTTGTCGACGCCTGCGGGCGCGTCCACCTCGTGCATGGCCTGGGCGCAATAGTGGCGCTCCAGGACGTAGACGATGCCCTGCTGGTTCTTCATGCACAGCGTGGTGATCGCCAGGTTGTGCGTCTTGAGCTTGGGCACATTGATATAGACCGTCCCCGGGGTCACGGTCAGGGCGCTCAACAGCCGCGACTGGTGCGACAGAGGGCGCGGCACCGTCACGCGCACGATGGTGTCGCGGGTGGGCGCGGCAAGATGCGCGCCGACTTCGCGAGCCATCTCCAGGTAGCCGGTCCCTTCCCAGGTGGCCGGGCTCTCGTCGTCCTGGTTGTGCGGATCCTCGACGATGTGGATCTGGTCCGAGGCCGCGCCATGCGCGCGCGCATAGCGCACCAACCCGGCGACAAAGGCGGGATGCACCACGATGCCGGAGTCGGGGTTGCGGTAATACTCGCCCGCCGTCACGTTGGGGTGGAACATGACCGGCTCGCCATCGAAGCCCAGGTCCATGGCGGCCAGCGCCTCCTGGGCGGTGGCCGTGAAATCGGCGGCGGTCGGAACACTGGGGACCGGGCGCCGGTAGATGAAAACACTGAGCAGATCGAGCAAGCGCGGGTCTAGTCTCATCCGTCCTCCAGGTTATGGTGGCGAGGGGGCTGGGGAGCACACCCTCGTTAGGTTGAGTGAAAAGGTTCGCGGGCGGGACGCCCGCGGTACAGGACATCGTCAGGGAGGGCGGGACGCCCGCGGTGCAAAAGATCGTTAGGACTGCCAGGAGCGCAGGCGCGCCAGGTTGACCTCGTAAACCTCATAGTGCTCGCCCTCGGCTTCGTCGGGGTCTACGAGCTTGAGAAACATAGCGCTCTGCTTGTTGGGCCCAGCCAGCTCGCGCCGGCTACGACCCAAGTCGCTCGTCTTGCCATGCCACCTGACCTCGTTATCCTGCAACAAGATGTACTCGCCGGCATAGCGGTCGTAGAACTGTTTCTGGTTGTCGCGATAGTATAGCCCCTGCTCGCACGTGGAGCGACGCCAGGCCAGGACGGTGTCAAAGGGATCGGTCTCTTCGGTGCGGAATGCGGCCACGGGGGCCTGCACCTCGGACTGGAAATCGATCTGCGAAAGGTCCGCCGTGCCAAAGCCCGATTGGTGGGCGATGAGGATGTGGTTGCGGTCGCGCACAAAGGGCTGGTTGGGCCAGTCGGTCATGGGGTCAAAGCCCATCAGGTGCGTGCCACAGGCATCGGTGGCGACGGGGTGATCCCCGGCGACGAGGCAATTGCCGATGCGCCCCTGCCCGCCCCATTCGCGGCCAGACTGACCCACCAGGCCATCGATGATGTTGAGGGTGGGCTGGATGATGCGCGCCAGATCCACCAGCACATAGGAAAGCCGCATGATGTGGTGGAAATAGCTGCGCGAGCGCCCATAGGGTTCCATCGGCGGCAGCCCGAAGAGGTTCTTCATACATAGGGTCACACCCATAAAGGCGTGGTTCTTGATCTTTTGCACCGAGACAAAAGCGTCGGTATCCACCACGCTCTCAGAGAGCAAGTACTGCTTGAACATCAGCCCGCCACCGGGCACCTGGTATGTCTTGAGCGGCGGCCGGTCGCCATCGACGAAGGTGACGCCGAACTCCTGGAGCAGGGGCATAAGAGTGATGTTCTCCTCGACCGGCCTCTTGTGGTGGCTGGCATCCGTCGAGATTTCGGTGCAAATCAACTCAGCGCTGGGATTATGCTCGCGAATCAGGCGCAGCGTGGCGCGGGCCACGCTGAAGGAGACCAACTCCTGAAGCTGGCCCTCAAGGTAGACCAGGCGCTCGGGGGGCCAGGCTTGATTGAACTTGATGGTGATGCGTCTGGCCGCCCTAATCTTGTCCCAGGAACGGTCGAGTGTGTCGGTGGCGCGCTTGAGCGCCTGATAGACTTGTTCATCGTTCGCGCGATGGTCACAGGCCACGGCACGAACACGGTAATCCGATCTGCCAGTCACGAAGGCCTTCCTCCATCCGATTTTTGGATCGCCGATCGCTGCGAAGCAAGCCCGACTGTGTCGAGCACAAGAAAAAGCTGGCGCCTCGTCTGTATGACAAAAGCCGCCAGCCTGCAATAGCATGCGTTCCCGCTGCTGGCCCCTCCCTTGCCAAGATGGCAAGCAGATCCATTACCCGCCGATTCCTTTGGCCAGCGCCCGCGGGGCCTCGGTCGACAATCTCTTTAGGTGCGCGTGTGTCGGAGAATCAACATGCAACCGATTATTGATTATAGGGGTTTTGGCCCGCTCTGCAAGCAAGCCTTCGTGGGCGAGTAGAGCTGGCCTTGTGGCATGCTGGATCAAGCGAAAGATCCTCGCTTGGGGCAGCTGCCGCGCCTCGATGCCACAGCTATCACCCTTCCTGCGCCCCGGGGGCCATGGTATGCACCTCGGCAGGCTGGTGTGGCTTGACCTTGAACAGGCGAAAGGCCCATTGCACCGCCGGGCCGATGAGCAGCGCAAAAACCACCGTGCCTACGCCCGCCGGGCCGCCCAGTGCCCACCCCACGAGAAACACGCCCACCTCGATGGCGCCACGCGCCAGCCGAATGCTGATGTGAGTTGTTCTGTTTAAGGCCAGCATCAGGCTATCGCGCGGTCCGGCGCCCGCATCCACCCCGATGTAGATGGCGCTGGCGATCCCCTGGATGAGGATCCCCGCTAGGAGCATCATGATCTGAAGAGACAGAACGCCCTGCACAGAGGGGAGGATCCATAACCAGAGGTCGAGCCAGGGGCCGATGCACAGGAGGTTGGCCACCGTGCCCCAGCCGATCGGCTCACGCAAGAGCAAAGCGATGCCCAGGGCAATGAAACCCACGAGGATTGATACTGTCCCAACGGAGAGATGCACGAGGGGCGCGAGCGCCACCTCCAGGACGGACCACGTTCCGGTGCCCAGGTTGGCGCGAATGGCCAGGGCGATGGAGAGGCCGAACAAGCAAAAGCCGCCCTGAATGACGGCCAAATCGCGGGCCAGTGTCTGCTTGCGAATAGGTTTCAGCATAGTGAGCGCTCAAACTCCTCCAAGGTCTCGAACTCGTTCAGGCTGACGGACTGCTCGCCCAGCCAGCGGCGCAGATGACCGTCGAGGGACCGGGTTCGCTCCGCCACTTCGCCCAGGTCGGCATAGCTCGCTCCCATGAGATCGGGGAAGCCGAGTTGGCTGTAAAGGGTGGCGAACTCGCTGTACAGGTTGAATCCCGCGGGGTCGGTGCCGCTGCACAGGTCGTTTAGCATCAGGCTCAGCTCCGACTGCGCGGACCAGGCCGCGGCGCTCGCGGATACCGGCTGGTCTCGCTCGCAGGCCCGCAGCACCTTGCCGAGGCCGTCCTTGAGCTCCGGGTAGGCAGCCTCAAACACTTGGCCGGGTTCGCGCTGGGAGGCCAGCGCATCCTGCGCCTCACGCAAGACGCGGCGCGTGCCCAGGGCGAGGCGCTCCGCCCCTGCCGCGATGGCCTCTCGGCTATCCGAGGTGCTGATGGTGACGATCAGGGCCTCCAGATCCGTGGGCCGGTGCTCAAGCCGGGGGATTTCGTGGAGGAGATGCCCCCAGCCGCGGTGGAAGAAGGTCTGGTTCGCCAGGGCAAGGCATTCGCAGGCGGCGACAATGACGCCCCAACCGGCGAAGCGCAGATCGGACATCTCGCCGACAGCGGCCAGGCGCAGGTTGCCGAGGTGCGCCAGGACGGTCTTGAAGGCTTCGAGGGCGCGCTGTACCATCTGCGGCCGGGCCTCCGGCGATTGTAGGTCCAGCACCGAACGCTGCACGGCGGCAAAGCGGGCCTCTTGCTCGGCGGAACGGGCGTAGAGTGTTTTGGCGTGGTGGACGAGCGCCGGGGCAAATGCCCAACCACGGGTGCGGCCTGTAGCAAAGCCCTCTAACGTCTCCCAACGGATGCCCCAGAAATCGTAGAGCAGCCCACCGACCAACACTGTGTGCCCCACCGGCGGGTCTTTGCCCTCGGCGGGGACGAAAAAGATGTCCAGGTCAGAGGTCTCGCTGGCCACACCTTGGGCGTAGGAACCATAGTAGGCGATGATGTCGATCTCGCTCCCATGGCCTGCTATGGCACGGGAGACGAGGAGGTCGGCGACCTTGAAGACATCGCCGGCACGCTTGTCGTGCTCGTGATCGAACTCGTCTATTGCCAAACCTGTCTCCTTCGCACCTTGTGTGATGCAAGTAGGTTAGCGACAGCACTGTGTCCCCGGCGGCCTGCAACAATGGGCGACGTGAGTTCCAAGACTTGCACGGGACTCCAGTCGATGGTATGACCGGGTGCGGCGCTAGGAATACTCCTCCTCCGGCGGGATATGCACCCAAATCGCCGGGTCGGCCTCTTCGTTCTCGTATACTGTCTCTATCGCCTGGCTTTCCGTCTTCTGGATCGCGAAATTGTAGGTCCGCCAGGGGTTGAG
>CAYQDH010000425.1:0-5058 GCA_964416075.1 uncultured Anaerolineales bacterium
CACCTGGGGCGGCGTGACACGCGGGTTACCGTGGTGGTAGATGCGGATGTCCGAGCCACAAACGGCGCAAGATTCCACCTTTAGGATCAGGCTGTTCTCGTCCGGTAGGGCAGGATCGGGAACCTCGCGCACGACTAGACGGTCCAACGCTTCGAAAACGGCTGCCTTCATAGCAACGATCATCCCTTCTGGCATACCCGCGACGCCTCGCGTTTGGGGTATACACCCACGTATCCTTTTTTCTGCTTGCCGGCTTACTTCTCGGGGGCCAGGACCACGCGACCGTAGAAGGCGCGCTGGTCGCGCATCATCTCCAGAGCCGGGATCCCCTGGCCCAGGGGAACATGGTGGGTAATTAGCGAGTGCAGGTCGAGTCGTCCCGCCGCGAGCGTGTCCAACGCCACGCGCCATTCGTTCGTCGGAAGCTGTGCGAACGAGGAATTCCATGTGCCGCGGATGGTCAGCTCTTTGCGCAGAATCTGCGACACGGTGGCTTGGGGCAATCGCACCTCGCCCGAGGGGTTACCCATAATCACCACGTGTCCTAGGGGACGGGCGATCCGCAGCGCTTGCTCCAGGGTGATGCTAGACCCCGCAGCCTCGATCACGACATCTGCACCCCGCCCATGCGTGACATCTTGGATCCAGGCTACAGGGTCACTCTGGCGCGCGTTCAAGGTCTCGCCCAAGCGCAGATCGCGCGCCATATCGAGCTTGCGGTCGTCGATATCGACCAGCAACACCTTCCCGGCACCCAGATTCCTCGCCCATTGGGCCAAGATCATGCCGATGGGTCCGGTGCCGAGAATAGCCGCAGTGTCTCCGGGCTGTACCTGCCCCTGGCGTATGGCATGCAGAGCTACTGCCGCAGGTTCAGTAAGGGCCGCATCTAGCAGGTCTACGCCCTCCGGAAGGGGCAGCAGGTTGCCTTGAGGTGCGCAGACATACTCGGCGAACCCACCGTCGCTGCGCGAGCCAAGATAATCGTATGCCGTGCATTGCGCATAGGCGCCCACCTGGCAATACGCACATCGCCGACAGGGCACTAGGGGTATCACAACAACACGCTGACCGACGCGCAGGTCAGGAGCGGCGTGTGCGCCCGGAGAGCCCTCCAGATGCTCGACGATGCCCGAGAGCTCGTGGCCAGGTATGAGTGGAAAGCGGTACGTGCCATGCACATAGACCCTTGGCACGTCCGAGCCACACACCCCCGCCGCGGCGACGCGCACAAGGGCTTCTCCCTCCCGCGGCGCCGGCCTGGGCGCCTCCTCATAACGGATATCTCCGATACCATGCAGGACCAGGGCCTGCATCATCTCTTGCATGGTGGTTCTACTCCCCTCGAACCTGGCCTAGCATGGATCGACTCTAGGCGGTGCAGGACACGGGCCATCGTGCGGTAGAAACCGCCTCCAGTAAGCCACGGAAGCCTGCAGATCACTAACCACCCGGCCATCCTGTTCATAGCTCTCGCGATGCGAGATCTCGAAGGCAAGGAGCACGTCGCCAGCCCCTGCTTCGCACAGGGTGGCGATGACCTGCGCGGGATCGATGATCCCCACCTCGTTATAGGGCGAGATAAAGGGCCAATGACGACTGTGCCCGGCCTCGGTCTGCTGCAGATGGACGATGCGCGCGTCGTGCCCCAGCTCCCTGAGCCATAGATAGGGATCGCGCTCGTCCGGGTGTGGCGCGTGGCCAACGTCCAGGCAGTAGACCATGGGCACACCGGCGTGCTCGTTCACGCGGGCGCACAGCTCTTGGGCCTCTGCCACGGTGTAGGCCATTTCCCGCGGAATGGACATCGTTTCGAAATAGATATACTGTAGACCCACGTCGCGAGCGTAGAAGGAGAGTTCCTGCCAGCGACGAATCCCCTCGTCCACCCGCTCGCGATAGCGCATTGGATCCTGGGCATCGCGAACCGAGAGGATGCCAAAGTGACTGCCGATGGCCTTGGCGCCCAGACGAGCGGCGAGGTCGGCAAAGCGCATGAACCACTCGCTCCACGCCTGGCGCGATTCGAGGTGGGGGTGCAAGAGGTGATTCACCCGGGTAAAGGCGCTGGTCATCAGGGAGTGGATCGTGATGCCATAGTGGCCCACAGCGTCCTCGATACGCGCCACCTCAGCATCCAGGACCGATGACGGCCAAAAGGGATTGAGCAAATCGGCTACCAATTGCACGTTATGGAGCCCAAGATCTTGCGCTACGATGCGCGCCCATTCTTCAGGTTCGGGGAAGCGATTTATGGCAAAACCCGTATTAATGCCCAGCGTCAACGATGTCATGCACCGGAACTCCCTACGATGGATGTAAGTAACTATACTCGCGATAGGCAGGTAAGTAAAAAGAGGGCCGCTCCGAGCCTGTACACGATCCTCGGCCTGGTAGCCATCCTCATCTGGAGCACCACAGTGGCCCTGGCACGCAGCGCCACCGAGCAGGTTGGCCCGTTGACGTCCGCGGCCTTGATCTACCTTCTGGGCGGCACCCTGGGCTGCACCTATTGGGCTGCCAGCCGCACCACACCGCGATTGTCTTCTCTGGATCGTCGCTACCTAGTCGGCTGTGGGGCGCTGTTCGTGCTCTACCAATTCTCGGTCTATGTAGGCCTGGGTATTGCTCGCGACCGCACCCAAGTGCTTGGCGTGGGCCTGCTGAACTATCTATGGCCCATGCTCACGCTGGTTTTCTCGCTGCTCCTGCTCAAGATTAGGGCCACGGCCCTGGTGATCCCTGGTGTATTGGCGGCCACAGCGGGCATCTTTTTCGTGATGACACAAGGTGAAAGCCTCTCGCAGGTCCTCTCTGCGCCCGGGGCACGCCAGAGCATGATCCCCTATGGCCTCGGGCTTGCCGCGGGGATCTCTTGGGGGCTGTACTCGGCGCTGAGCCGCAAGTGGGCCGGCGATGGGGAAGGCAGCGCGGCGCCGATCTTTATGCTCGCCGCGGGCGCTATCCTCGGTCTGTCGCGCTTGATATTCCAGGAGCAGAGCACCTGGTCAACACGGGCCACGCTGGAGTTGCTCTACCTGGCCATCGGTCCCAACGTAGCCTATCTCTTCTGGGAGCGCGCCATGCAAAAGGGAGACATCATCCTTGTGGCGTCCTGCTCCTACTTTACCCCTCTCCTCTCAACGATCATCAGCCACTACTACCTGGGAGTATCCCTGAACTGGCGCTTGTGGCTGGGCTGCGCGCTGATCATCGCCGGCGCGTTCGCCTGCAACCTGGCGGTGCGCCGCGCGAAACCGTCCCCGGCGCCGCAAGAGCGGCTGCCGGAGACCGGTACAGGCATCTAGTCGCCCACGCCCACCCTAGCTCAGCTCGCTCACCTGGCGCGCGGAACCGGCCAGCCAATCAGGGTTGATCTGCACGCCCCAGCCCGGTCCCGCCGGTATTTGTACCTGGCCGTCGTGCACATCCAGGGTCGGCGTGTACAGGCCATCGGTCCAAGGAGTCTTCTCGATCGAGTACTCGAAGTGAGGCCCGGCGTTGGGAATGGCCCCCAATAGATGCATGGTGAACACCGTCACCATGGAGAGGTTGGCCGAGTGGGGCACCACGGGCATCCCCACGTGCTCTGCCATGCGCGCGGCCCTCAGGCAACGGCTGATCCCGCCGATATAGCAGACGTCGGGCTGGGCGATATCCACGGCATGCATCCAGGTGATGCGCTTCCACTGGTTCAGGTCGTAATCCTGCTCGCCACCCGCCACGGGCACGTCGAGAAAGCGCGTGACCTCGGCGGTCCAGTCCAGCTCCCAGTAGGGGCAAGGCTCCTCAAAGTGCGAGACGCCGTACTGCTCTAACATGTGGCCGACCTCGATGGCTTTGCGAGGCGTGTAGCAGCTATTGCCGTCCACCTTGAGCGACACATCGTTGCCGATCGCTGCGCGCACGGCGGGTACGAGGGCCTCGGTGCGGCCTGGCCACTGATCTTCGTCGTGACCGGCCACCTTGCCGATGCGAATCTTGAACGCCTTGAAGCCATAGGCGTCGCGCAAGCGCGCCAGGCGCTCTGCCTCGGCTTGTGGGGTAATATCGCGGCTCATCGAGGAGCCATAGGGGATCAGCTTGCCGGGTGTGCCGCCCAGGAGCTCGCACACGCTCTTGCCCTCCAGTTTCCCCCGGAGGTCCCAAAGCGCCGTGTCCAGGCCCGTCAGCGCGCGACAGATGTAGCTGCCGGGGAACTTGTAGGTGGCCTCGATGATGTGGTCCGCCAGGCGATCGAGATCGTCTGCGCCCGCATCCCCGATTTCCGCGCCCAGGACCAGAGGGGCGATCTGGCGGTGAAACACCAGGGCGGTGATGTCGGCGTTGAACGGCGAGAACTGCCCTATCCCTTCGGCGCCGTCCTTGGTGCGCACACGCACCATGCCCAATTGCTGACGCGTAAATGTCTCCAGGCTGGAGATGATCATGGTATAGCCTCCATCAGATCGAGATATCTTGCGAGACAAGCCAGAGTCTTGACCCTATCATATCACAGGCAAGGGGGAGACCGCAACGGTGACCAGGCGTTCCGAACAAAGAAGCCAGCCAAGTTTCACTTGGCTGGCTTACCCCTTACGTAACCACCTCTTGCTTTCGACCCGAGGCCACAGCGCTCTTGCCCACCGCCGCGCGTTAGGCCGGCACGCGCTCTCTGAGGATCTGGCCCAGAAAGCGCCCCGTATAGCTAGCATCGATCATAGCCACCTGCTCGGGCGCACCCTCGGCGATGATATACCCGCCCGCATCACCGCCCTCGGGACCCATGTCGATGATCCAGTCGGCGGTCTTGATCACATCCAGGTTGTGCTCGACGACGATCACCGTGTTGCCAGCGTCCACCAGGCGGTGCAATACATCGAGCAAGCGCTGGATATCTGCAAAGTGCAGGCCCGTCGTCTGCTCGTCCAGGATATACAGAGTGCGACCCGTCGCCAGGCGTCCCAGCTCCTTGGCCAGCTTGACGCGCTGCGCCTCGCCGCCGCTGAGGGTGGTAGCGCTCTGGCCCAGCTTGATATAGTCCAGACCCACATCGTGCAGCGTCTGCAGGATGCGCGC
>CAYQDH010000426.1:0-5041 GCA_964416075.1 uncultured Anaerolineales bacterium
CGATTCCGTGCCGCTGATATGGATGGATGCCTCCATCTCCGCCGGACACGGGAGGCAGGCAGAGCAAGCCAGGCCGGCATCGAGGATGGCCACCGCCACCGGATAGTAGGCGCGCAGGTCGTTGTGGTGATAGGTAAAGGCCAGGGGAGAACCCGGCTTTAGCGCGCGGGCCATGTTTCGGAACACCGCCGACAATCCTTCCGTAAAGTGATCCAGTCCTCTGCCCATGTTCTCATTGCCGGTCAGTTCTTCCGTGTTGCGAGTCGAGGCTCTCGCAAAGGCGGGGGTTGTGGACCCCACCATCCGGCGCAACCAGACATAGCAGAAATCCATCAGCTCCGCATACTGCACGTTGCCGTAGTAGGGTGGATCGGTGAACACGGCATCCAGCGATCCCTCGGGTAGGTCCAGTGTCGCCGCATCGGCGCAAGCGATCTGGACCTGGCGCGAATCTCCAGGATGAGCACCGTTCGGTTCATCGCCGATCCACTCACCATCTATGGGCACGATCTCTTTCCTCTGACCATAATGTCGCACTTCGAAGGGGTGGTCACAGTAGGCTTTGGCTTTTCCGAACTTGTCCACGATATTGGCCCAGCCGCCGCTGCCGATGCATACCGCTCTACCCGGGTCCACGATGCCCAGCAGGTTCGATTCGCACTGGATGAGTCCCACCGGATAGCCGTGCACCGAAAAGATATCCAGCGATTTGAGGGCCATGGTATCGTAGCGACAGAGCATGTTCTGGTAACGCAACAGATCCGACAAATTGGTGGCCAGCGCGTTGCGCACGCGCTCCTGCCCCACCTGGCTGATCAAGCGCACACTCTGCTCCAGGCCCAAGATTTGGCGGGTGTTGAACATCTCGCGGTAACGACGATAGCCCCAGCGGTGCAGCCTATCGGTCTCGTCGCCGCTA
Organism: uncultured Anaerolineales bacterium; assembly: GCA_964416075.1. Taxonomy (GTDB): domain Bacteria; phylum Chloroflexota; class Anaerolineae; order UBA1429; family UBA1429; genus CAYQDH01. The sequence goes on from CAYQDH010000426.1 coordinate 920, forward strand.
GGGATCAGGTCCTCCGGCACAAAGCACGGCTTTACACTCGCCCATTCGGCTTCCACCTCGGCCAGGCGCGCCAGGTCCTCATCATCGGGCTTTTTGAAGAATCTCCCGATGTGCTGCCCCTTGCAGACAGGGCAATGGTACTCGATCGCGAACATGCGATGGCGCGGAGGCCCAGATCGAGCAGCAGGAAAGGCGTTCACCGCCCCACACGTGGGACAGGCGCAGCGGCCCCGTTTGGCAGGACCCTCGGCAACCAGCGGCGCGCCACAGTGAGCGCACGGCCCAGGATTCTCCCTGTCGCCTGTCTCGGTCAGTTCGCCGCACGCGGCGCACACAAAGACGTTCTTGGGATGCCTCGTATTCCCGGCCACCAGATAACCGGGAAAAAGGTCGATCTCGCGGCCACACAGTTTGCACATGGTTTGCTTCACCCACAAGAAATACTTGACATGCGCATCCGGTGAGCCGCACAGACCGCACCGAGTGCGATAATAGCGGCCCACGTGTCGCTCCAAATCTGCCCGCAGCCCTTGGGCAGCCCGGTAATAGTCCGCGAGATTGAGATGCTCGATCTCCTGCTTGACGATCCAGTAGGCCATGGGGTTGATATCCACGCCCACCACATCACAACCCACACGGTTGGCTTCCAGCAGGGGCGTGCCTCCACCCATGAACGGATCGCCCACCCGGATGCCGGGGAATTTGTTCGCCCGGTAGAACGTCTCGCGCAGCGGCCGGCCCGAGAATTCGGCCAGGATCAGGCCGCGAAACAGCGTGCCCGGCCGACGCGCAAACCACTTGTGCACGGCGATCACCGGGCGATAGTTCTGCTGGATCTGCTTCTCGCGGCGCGCCAGGTCCGCGATAAAAGGAATATCAAAATGTCTTTCGATCATCGAGGCCTTTCACTCGTCATACGTCCGGCGCCTCCATGCCCAGCAAGCCCAGCATGAGATAGATCTCGCCGCGGTGGTGAATCTCGTGCTCCAGGACGTGCCAGATCACCCAGCGCAGCGGAACCTGCGGTCCCCAGGGCAGCACGATGGCCTGATCCACCCCGGGATGACAGGGCTCTGCTAGATCATACCCCGCCAACACCCCACAGTCAAACATACGTTCTATGGCCGCACCAACGTGCCATCCGCACGTCGATCCTCCGACACGCGGTATCGCCGGGCTTCCATGGCCTCGTGGTTCAGCAGCTTGCGAGCCTTTTCCTCGTCGATATCGATGCCCAGCCCAGGACTGTCGTTGGGATACAGATACCCCTTCTCCAACACGGCGTGCCCGGGAAAGACCTCATATTCCTCGGGCCGGAAATGGTTCTCCTCCTGCACAGCGAAATTCCAGAGGGCCATATCCAGGTGCAGGGAGGCCATCTGGTTCACGGGACCCGTGCTTCCCTCCTGAAAGGCCACATTCACCCCGAAACACTCGGCCAGTGCGGCGATCTTGCGCGCCGGCGTGATGCCGCCCACCTTGGACACGCGCACTCGGATGAAATCGATCAGCCGTTCCGTGATCAGCGGCACCCACTCTTGCGGGTTGCTGAACAACTCTCCCATGGCCTGGGGCGTGGTGCACTGCTGGCGGATCAGCCGGTACCAGCCGATCTGCTCGGGAGCCAGCGCATCCTCCAGGAAGAACAGCCGATACGGTTCCAGTAGCTTGGCCAAGGCCACGGCGTTGTGCGGTCGCAGATGCTCATGGGCATCGTGGATCAGCTTGGGCCTGAACCCCAGCTTGGAGCGCAGGGTGTCGAACATCTTGGGGATGTTCTCCAGGTACTCCTCATCATCGAACACCTCCTCCATAGGCCAGGCATTCTTGGGCCTTCCCGCGTCCTCCGCCTTGATAAAGCCTCCACCGCCATATTTGCCCAACTGGCAGCGGATGTACTGATAGCCATCCTCCATGTATCGTCGCACATCCTCCTCCAGGGCCACCACATCGTCGCCACTGGCATGGGCATAGGCCGGCACCGCCGCGCGACAGGGCCCACCCAGCAAGCGGTATACCGGCATCCCCGCCTCCTTGCCCGCGATATCCCACAGGGCTACGTCGATCCCGCCGATGGCTGTGTTCAGGATCGGGCCATTACGCCAATAGGAGCTGAGCATGTGCGTGTGCATGAACTGCCAGTTGTCCTCGATACGGGTCGCCTCGCGGCCGATCATGCGCGGCGCGAGGACCTGTTCGATCGCCGTCTGAATCGTCTCCGAGTGCCGTGAGTCGGTCGCAGAGCCGATGCCATAGAGTCCCGGCTGGTCCGTGATCACCTTGACCACCAGCCACTCTCCGTTGGCGCGGGTGCGAATGCAGCGAATCTCCTTGATTTTGGCCATTCTGCTCTCCTTTCGAAATAGCTTTCCCATCGACATCGCTAGCCCGCTTCCGTTATAGCACGACAGCACATACTGGGCAATGGTTTTCCCGTTTTGAGGGCCACCGCTCACCCTCGCATTGACAGTCATAATGTGGGCTCGTATCATAATTAAAGGAACAGCTATGCTGATTGGTATCTTGCCATTCTTAGGGTGCGATGCCATCCAGATACAGGGAGCGACGCATGAGCTCTAGTGGTCCGCAGACGAAAACCGAGTCCGGTGTGCGACAAGAGCGCCCAGGCCTGGCCCAACGACTTGCTCGCGTACTCCATACCATCCTGCCACGCGCCAGCCATCCTGCAGAGGGTGTGGCGGCCCTCGCCGATATGGGCCTACCGGGCCCGCGTGGCTTGAGCGGATCTGACGCGCCTTACCAGAGATTGGCTAACCGCATGTCGGCCATGGCCTTCGAGCTGGCCCCAGATGGCGCCATCCTCTTTGTGGACCAAACGATCACCGCGATCACAGGCTACAGCCCTGACGAGATCCTGGGCCGTCCGTGGTGGGACATCCTCTTTCCGGGGGAGCAGGCCCGGCAGATCCCCGAGCTTTTGAAACGGCTGCGCTCCGGCGATGTTACAGGCTATGACCTGGTCCTCACCCATAAGACGGGCATGTTGGTTACCCTGGGGCTTAATACGGCCAACTATTATGACCCGGATGGCACGCTGCAGACCATCGTGGGCTGGGCCGTCGACCGGACGCAGCACCGACGCGCCGAGGCCAAAGCTCGCGCCGTTGCAGAGACCTTGGGCGAGCGTGTCAAGGAACTGACCGCGCTGCATGGCGCCATGCGCATCCTGCAGAACGAGGACAAACCGATCCCCGATGTACTCAACGAGGTGCTGGCCATCTTGCCCCGCGCGTGGCGCTACCCGGACGTTGCCATCGCTCGCATCGTATGGGACGACCAAACGTACGCCACGCCCGATTTCACCTCCACACCGTGGATGCAGCGCGCCAAGCTGACCACGACAGATGGTAAACATGGCGCCATCGAGATCGGCTATCTGCAATACAGCTCAGAGATCGCCGAGCCCCCCTTTCTGGCTGAAGAGATATCACTCCTCAACTCGCTTGCTGAGATGCTGCGCTCGTTCCTGCAGCGTCGCCAGGCCATCGAGGCCCTGCACCACACCCGCGATGAGCTTGAAAACAGCCGGGAGGATGTCTTGGCCCGGCTGCGCCACAGCGAGGCCGAGGTCCGCGCGCGAGCCGATGAGCTCGCGGCGCTCATGGATGCCTTGCCCGTTTATACCTTTATCGCTCAGGATGCTGAGTGCAGCCAAATCGTAGGCAACCAAGAGGTCTACCGGCTGGTGGGCTTGCCAGCGGGCGCCAACCTGTCAACGAGCGCAGAGGGTCAAGGGGCACACAGCGCGAATGCCTTGCAGAACGAGCGGGGGCTCGCGACCTCTGACCCGCCCATGAAGCAGGTGACCCGTACCGGACAGCCCCTCCGTGACTGGGGAATGACCGTGGTGGGCCAGGATGGCGCGTCGCGCGATCTGCTCGGAAACGTTGTCCCTCTCTTTGATGAGGCCGGCCAGGTACGTGGGGCGGTCGGCGCTTTTCAGGATATCACCGAGCTCAAGCGCACCCACGCCGCCATCGCCGAGAACAATGCGCGCATGCGCGAAACACAGGAGCGGTTGCGCCTGGCCACCACAGCCGCCGGGATGGGCGTCTTTGAATGGGACGTGGCTGCTGACCAGGCCTTATGGGAAAACGAGCG
>CAYQDH010000427.1:0-514 GCA_964416075.1 uncultured Anaerolineales bacterium
CGTGCCTGGCCCGCACCGATGGCGCAGGGCCGGGTCGGGGGAGATCGCCTGGAGCATAGGGCCTTGAGCGTGGCAGGCTCTGTTCAGGCGTCCAACGCAGAGAGGAATGCATGCGCTGGAACGAAAAGGATGCCCTCGAATTGGCCCAGAGTCAGCAGATCTTCGTCACCAGTGACCACATAGTCGGCGTCGCCGGCGAGGGCTGCCTCGATCACCATGTCATCGTCAGGATCGCGACAGATTCGCACCCGGCGGTCTGGGGTTACCCAGAGGGCGCGTAGGGTAATCAAGTCCGCCAACGCCTCGATATCCTCATCGGTCACATGGTACTTGCCACGAATGCGCGGCAACGCCAGCTTGGCCAATAGCTCGTCGAGCAGTGGGATGGAGCAAATCAGCACATAGTCTCCGAGGCGCAGGCGATGCAGCACGGGCCCCACGGTGCCTTGAGGTCTGATGAAGGCTCGAATGAGAATGTTGGTGTCGACGACGGCGCGGAGCAGTGCTCTGTCGG
>CAYQDH010000427.1:524-5039 GCA_964416075.1 uncultured Anaerolineales bacterium
GGTCCCTCGGTGGTCATGAGGCAGCCTGGCGACGCGAGCGCACGGTGTGGGTCGCCTGCTGCAGGTCGGCCTCGATCTCCTCGTCGCCATAGGCCGTGTTGGCGGCGGCCATGCGCTCGCAGGCCTGGTCGAAGCGCGCCAGAACGCCAGCCTCCCTCAGCTCGACGTACCGCAGATAGTCCTCGTAGGGGATCATCGCCACCTCGGGCCGGCTGCCGCGGGTCAGGACGTAGGGCACACCCTGGCGGGCCACCTCATCAAAGACGGCGCGAAAGTTGTGCTGCAAATCGGTCACGCCGATGATCTTGTTCATAGTCTGCACCTTATCTCGATATATAGCATGGTATATATTATAGGCAATATACCGAAGGCGTCAAAGCGGGCTTCTGACCCAAGGGTACGCCTGGCTGCGCCCACGTCGGCGCGCCCCTCACGCCTCCCAGCGCAGAAAATGCACCCGCCCCGATTCGCCGCCCGCGATGAGGAGCCTCCCATCGGGGCTGATGGCACAGACCGTCAGCCGTTCGTCGGTGTGAAACGTGGCCAGGCAGGCCCCGCTGGCCAGGCCTTCCCTGCCCTCTGCGGGGACCGCCGCGAGCGCCGCCGCAAGGTCCCACACCTTGAGGGCGCCGTCCCACGAGACGGAGACGCAACGCTCCCCGTCCGGCGTCACCACCACGCAGCTGACCAGCGCCGTGTGGCCCCTGAAGGTGGCCAGCTCGTGGGCGTTGGCCAGCCGTCCCTCGGCCATCGTGGAGATGTCCCACACCTTGATGGTATCGCCGGAGGCGCACACGGCATAGCGCCCGTCCGGCGTCAGCGCCAGATCGGTGACCCCGTTCGCCAGGCCCGCCAGGGCGCCCAGCTCCTTGCCGCTATCCAGATCCCACACCACGAGGGTGCGATCCAGCGAGGCGGATAGGGCGCGCTTGCCGTCCGGCGTCAGCGCCACGGCGCGCACCTGGGCGCCGTGACCTTTGAGCGTGTGCAGCTTCTCACCGCTGGGCAGGCCTGTCTTGCGCGAAGGCGTGAGATCCCACACCCTGAGGGTGTTGTCCCACGAGGCGGAGACGGCGCGGCTCCCGTCGGGGGTGACGGCCACGGCGGTCACCCAATCCGCGTGGCCCTTGAGGGTTTGCAGCTTGCGCCCGTTGGCCAGGTCCCACACCTTGAGCGTAGCGTCGGCTGAGGCGGAGACGGCGCACTTGCCGTCCGGCGTTACGGCCACGCCCGTAACCGCCTCCGCGTGGCCCTCCAGGACGCGCCGCACGCGTCCTTTCTCCAGATCCCACACTCGAAGCGTGCGGTCGATCGAGGCGGAGATGGCGCGACGGCTATCCGGCGTCACGGCCACAGCATAGACCGCCTTGGTATGCCCCTCCGGGGTGCGCGGTTCCGCGCCGCGAGCAAGGTTTGCCCCTGGCGCACCGGAAAGGGTCCAGACGATGAGGGTGCTGTCGGCGGAGGCAGAGATGGCGCGGCGGCCATCCGGCGTCACCACCAGGGCAGTGACCCGGTCCGTGTGGCGCGCGAGGGTGCGCTGTAGCGCTCCATCCCGGCGCAGCGTGGCCATGCAGGGCAACAAGCACGGCCGCTTGCCCTGGGCGCGGGCACGATCCAGGAGGGTCCGTATCCGGTGGTCCTCGTCGCCCAGCAGGCGGCCCAGCAGTTGCGGCGCCAATTGCGCCGGGTCGTCAGCCAGCACATAGGTGCTCTGTTCCAGGGCGTGAGCGAGCTTGTGCGTGGGATCATCCTGATCCGGCGCACACAGGGCCAGGTCGGCCAGCAGCGCATGGATCCCCGCCCGTTGCAGCTTGGCCTGCAGCCAGCCATAGTCCAGCAGCAACTGGCTCAGCGCGTCCTGCAAGCGGAGTGATGCGGCGCGCTGCAGGGGATGGGTAAGCGCCTGCGCCGCGCGGGCCAGGTGGAGGGGCGTGTTACGGATGGCGTAATCGTCCTCGCACGTCGACCAATCCTCGCCGTAGGCCTGAACAAAGAGCTCGGCGAGGGCCTGCTCCGCCTCGCCAAGATAGAGGCCATATTGGGGCTCCTGGAGCAGGAACTCGCGGAAGGACGGGTGATAGAGCATAAAGGGGCCATCGGGCGCGGAGCCGGTCAGGTACGGGCTGAGGGAGGCCAGCGCGTCGTCCGTCCTGGATAGGCTCACCCCCGACGCGGCCGCCAGGTGATCGCGGGTCAGGCCGGGGCTGCGCGCCACGGCGAGCAATCCCAACAAGGGACAGTAGCGCTGCGTCCAGCGCTCCTCGTTGCGCGCCAGCTCGCGGGCGAAAAACTGCCGGTACAGCGCGTCCAGGCCTTGGGGCAGCGCCGCGGCGGCAGGATCGGATGTAGGCTGCGTATGGGCGAGCAGATCGTCCAGCACGTAACGGGCATAGAGGAAATTACCCGCGCCAGCCGCGGCGAGGCGAGCGGCGAACTGATGGCGAGCGGCGAACTCGTGCCGAGTGTCCTGCTCCGGGCTCGCCGCTGGCGGGGTTAGAGGGGTCGCCAGGCGGCGAACGACGTACGTTTGCACATCCTGCTGGCCGGTGGGCTCGTCGTCGATGAGATCCAGGGAGGGTTCGCCCAGCAGCCCCACCAGGCGCGCCCCAGGACGGCCCGTCACCAGGAAGCGCACCTGCGTCGCGGGCTCTGCGGGGCCAGCCATCACACTGGCCAACAGGGTGGCGATGTTGTCGTGAGGATCGTAGGCCAGGGCCTCGTCCAAGCCGTCGACCAGGATAAGGATCGTGCCGCACGCACCACTCTGCTCCAGGGCCCGGAGCGGCTCGACCACCAGGTGGGTGAACGCGGCCTGGGCCGATAGGCGTCTGACCTCCACCGCACCAATGCGCACCGCAGCGATCTGGCCAGCGCTGGTCAGGCGCACCAGCTGCTGCACGCGCATCTCGGGATGGCCATCGCTCATCCGCGCCATCACCAGGGCATAGGCCGGATAGCTGTTGGCCAGGGCCAGGACGAGCGACTTGACGAATCCTACGGGGTCGAGGACGGCATCATGCTGCGCCTGGCAGAAATGGTAATAGGCCAGGCCGCTTTGCGCCAGGTGGGGGCAGGGGTCGACAGGCGCCGAGGTCTCGGCGGATACCAGGCCGCCGGGAGAGGGTCAGCCGTCCGCCTCGCCCCGCGCGATCCGCACCAGCCGGGCAGCCAGGGCCGTCTTGCCGCTTCCCGATACGCCACCCAGGAAAAAGATGCGCTTCCCGGCCGGATCGGCCAGCCAGCGATCGATGGCCGCGAAAGCCCACTCCCGCCCGGTGAAAGCGCGCATGCGGTCGACGATAAGCGCGGTGTAGTCGTGGCCGCCCATGAAATAGACGGGCCGGCCGCAGGCCGGGCACGAAAGCGCATCCGGGTGCTTGCAGTCCCGGTAGGGGCATGGTTGGGTCATGAGGGTCCTCCAGGGATCCAACACAAGAACCGTAAAGGGACAGGCCTATTGTACCGCGATATGAGGCTTTTGTCCTGTGGCGCCGCGCGCCTGTTTTGCCTTTGCCCACGATCTGGGCTTACAATATCTGTGTCATTTGGTTGTCCATGATCAGGCGCGCGGGACCAGCCGGGAGGATCTGATGGCAGAGTTGACGATCACGACCTTTCTCACGTTGGACGGTGTGATGCAGGCCCCGGGCGCTCAGACACTCATCGCCCACGATCTGATCGACGAGTACCGGTTGTTCACTTTCCCGGTAGTCCTGGGGACGGGCAAGCGGCTCTTTGGCTCCGGCGCCGTCCCGGCCACCCTGAAACTGGTGCGCTCCAGCGTCACCAGCGCGGGCGCCATTTTCAGCGTCTACCGTCGGGCGGGGGCCCTCAAGACGGGGTCATTCTAGCCCCAGGGCGCCGCGACTGGTCATGGTGTCCGGTTTCCTTCTCATCGGTGTGGTTCTGGATAGTAAGGAGGCAAGGATTATGCTCACCAATCCCGTCATCGACACCATGATGCGCCGCAAATCCATCCGCACTTACAAGGAAGAACAGCCCTCCGACGAGGTGCTGCTGACCATCGTGCGCGCGGGTCAACAAGCCCCCTTTGCGCATCAGTCTTACAGCGTGCTCCTCTCGCGCCGCCAGCGGGAGAACCCCTTTCACGCTCCGCTGCTCTTCACCTTCTGCATGGACTGGCACCGCATGGAGAAGATCATGCGCGCGAGAGGGTGGCGCACGGCTACGAATGACCTGTCGTTGCTCCTCTTCGGGATTCAGGATGTTTCCTTGATGGCTGAGAATATGGTGATCGCCGCCGAGAGCCTGGGTATGGGAAGCTGCTTTCTCGGGGACGCACCCAACCAAGCCGAGGAAATCGCCCGCGAGTACAAACTGCCCCCGCGAGTATTCCCTGTGGTCCAGTTGGCTATGGGCTATCCTGCCGAGGAGTTCCCGCCTCGCCCGCGCTACCCTCTCGATTTTGCCCTCTTCGAAGATGAGTATCCCGAGCTCGACGCAGAGGCTATCGCCCGCGCGATGAGGGCTATGGATGAGGGGTATCTTGCG
>CAYQDH010000428.1:0-5038 GCA_964416075.1 uncultured Anaerolineales bacterium
TACCCCCAAAGCACTTTTTTTCTCGGCCAAAAGTCGGATTCGTGCGCATCTTTCGGCCCCGTGCACAGCCCACCCACCAGTGACAGACTAGGACCGCAGACAGCAGAGCGACCAGTACAAGGACGAAAGTATATAACGGTCTTGTTTGTATTATAGCACGTATCGCGCAAAATATCGTGAATTTCTCGTGAAAAACCTGCCAATTTCCTTACAATGTTTAAACATGTTGCCCAGAGTTGAGTGAAAAGGCACACCTCTCTATAATAGGCGAGATCGCGCCATCTTCCCTGGGGTTTGACGTGAACCGTAAACTGGGCCTGACAGAATATTATAGTTTCGATCTGCGCATCTCCGAATGGAATGCCGCTTCTCACACCGGCTATGTCGAAGTACTGCACTCTCCGGCTGGAGAAGGGGACCCTTGCACGTTCTCGCTGGAGATCGATCCGGCATGGCAAAACGAGCGGCCACTGCGCAGCGAACCCATCGCCAAGCAAATCGGGAAAAGGCTGTACCAGTGCTTGTTCCAGGGCGCCAATGGCGCCCTGTGGCGCGAGAGTTACCAGATCGCCCGCGAGCGTGAGCATGTCCTACGCCTACGCCTGCACATCGATGCTATCGACCTGGCCATGCTCCCTTGGGAATCCCTATGTGATGAACGGGGCGACGATTTTCTGGTGTTTGACCCTCACGTTTCCCTGGTGCGTTACCTGCGACTTCACGCTGTGCCCCCTCACCTCAAAGACAATACGGCCATTCGCGTGCTCGTGGTGATCGCCATGCCCAAGGATCGGACGCCTCTCGATTGGCGGCGCGAGCTCCGCTCCTTGCGTGAGGCGCTGCAGGAGATGATCACCTCCGAGCAGGTGGAGCTGGTGGTGAGCGAGAGGACGACGCATGACAAGCTGCACCTGGCCCTCTTGCAGAACGCGCCCGACGTGGTCCACTTTATCGGCCATGGAGCGTATGACCGCATCCAGGGCAAGGGCATATTAGCATTGGAGAACGAGAACGGCGGGTTGGAGCCCTTGGCAGCAGGCGATGCTGCACGTTTGCTGCGCCGCTATGGCGTCAGCCTGGTCGTGTTGAACGCTTGTGAGACGGCCAAAGGAGCCTGGGCTGGGCTGGCCCCTTCGTTGATCAGGGCCGAAGTCCCGGCGGTGGTTGCCATGCAGTGGTCTGTAGAAGACCGGGCGGCCATCCGCTTCACGCGGGCCTTTTATACCGCTTTGGCCCTGGGCCAGCCCATCGACCAGTGTGTGTCGGAGGGGCGCGTGGGCGCTAGCGCATCCAGTAGCGATCCCAACGATTGGGCGGCGCCGGTTCTCTTTTCCCGATCGGCGACCGGCCGATTGTGGAAAAGTGAGCCCTCGGTACCCCCGGGGCAGGATGCTCGCTTGTCCCCAGTATCTCCCCCGGTTCTGCGCAGTGGGGCGGATACCCTGGTTCAGCCGACCAGAACCCCAGGGCGGGATGAGGTGCGATTTGAGACGCGCGGGCCGCTAAGGGCGCCGAAGGATAATGCCGTGCTCATCGATCGCCCGGAGCTGGCCGCGGCTCTTCGCCTCGCCCAACAAGCATCGATGTCGCAATATATCGCGCTCTTGAGTCCCAGGGATACCGGCAAGACGACGCTATTGCTGCGATTGTGGGATCACCTCAAAGCACAGTACCCCTGCGTCTTTGTCGACCTGTCGGTCCTTACCGCTCAGGATGCACGAACCTGCTTCCGCCTCCTGGCCTTCAAACTGGTGAGCGCCATATGGAGCGCCGACGTTGACCCGTCGTCCCTTCCCTCTGTGGCCGATATGAAATCGGCCGTCGAGTTTGTCGCTTTCCTCAAGGAACTGGCCACCATGGTCTCGTTTCCACGCATCACCCTAATCCTGGACGAGGTAGGGGCGCTTGCTCCAGCAGCATCGGAGGCCTTTTTCAATGCCCTGCGTACCGTGTTTATGCAGGGACGTGGCTTTGATGACCCCCTGGCCAAGTACTTGTTCATATTCAGTGGCTCGGTGGATCTGTATAGCCTGACATCGGGCACCACATCGCCGCTCAACATTTGTGAAAAGATCTACCTGGCCGACTTGAAGATGTCTGATATAAGCAAGCTGCTGCGCCTATTCACCAAGTGGGGTGTGATGGTGACATCCGAAGCAGCCGGATTGGTCCATGGGTGGACGGCAGGTCATCCCTATCTGACGATGCGGTTCTGCGCCCTATTGCGGAGTAGTGGGGCCAAGGTGATCAACCGTGACGCTATCGATCGCGTTGCCGAGCAGATGCTCATCAACGACGATAACATCGACCATGTGGTCAGGGCCCTGGAGAGGCGCCCTCCTGAGCGACGCCGGCTACAGAGTATTCTCCTGGAGGGGCGCAAGCTCCCCTTTACGCGCAACGACCCCGTTCTTGCGTCGCTGGAGATGATCGGCGCCATTCGCCCTACCCAACCGATCCAGATCAGGAACCTGCTCTATGAGCGCGCGCTCCGCACAGTTTATACCGAGACGCCCGTCGCTCGTGTGCCGATCAGGTCCGATCAGGAGCGCGAGAGCGAGATGATCTATGTGCGCCTACAGGCCTTGCACGATGCTGCACGGGAGACCGATGGCCGATACTGCCCTGGACGCGCCTGGGAAACCTTTGCTGCCGAGCTATTCTCTCTCGTTCCGGTCTTTTCCGTCGCGCCCAATCTCTATTCCGATTCCGAACAACTGGATATCCTGCTTCTGGTGGACGCGGCTAGCCCGGACAGCGGCTTTTGGGCCAGCTGTGGCCCCGGCATCATGGTCACCTGCGACGATCTGTATCCTCACCTCAGCCGCGCTGATCTCATCAAAGAGACGGTCCGCAAGAGCAAGCCTTATGGCACCAAGTTGGTGCTGGTCATGACTTCGACAGAGGTCACGGGCGATGAATCTCAGGTGATCCAGGAGGGTGACCGGGAGATCTGCATCGCGCTGATCGGCTCGCCAGAGATCGATCGACTCCTGGAGAAGCACCACGACCTCGAGGCATTCCTACGCAACAGGGTGCTTCAAGCTCGCCTGCACAACTGCGCTATCCCTTGACACGGGACGGTGCACAAGACTGCGCCGGCACCATCTTGTGCCTTGACAGAACGTGCTTTCCGCATAGACTAAGCACACTCTCATGCCAACCCACGCAACTAGCTGCGTCGCACGGTGTTTATGAGCATGGGAGGTGAGCAACCAGGGAGTTGTATGGCGGAACAGAACGAGTGCGGACAACGGGTCGACAGCGGGCAGGATGCCCTCGGAATCCCCCCGGACGTCTTTGGTGAGCTGTATGAGCAATATGTGGATCGCATTTACAGCTATATTTTCCACCGGGTGGGCAACGTTCACGATTCCGAAGACCTGACCTCGCGCACCTTCTTCCGTGCGCTCTCACACCTCCAGACATACCAGAATCAAGGCGTCCCATTTTCCGCATGGCTCTATCGTATCGCGCACAACTTGGTGGCCAATTGGCACCGCGATCGCAAGCGAAGGCCGGTGATCGCGCTCGATGAGTACGTGGCTCGAGGCTTGGTCACAGAGCATCCCGAGACGGTGGCAGAATTCCAGGATGATTCACGCCTGATCGGCCAAGTGATCAGCCAGCTGGACGATACACGTCGGGAGTTGCTGCTGCTCAAGTTCGGTGAAGGCCTATCCAATGCCGAGATTGGGGGCATCATGGGCCGCAGTGAAGGGGCTATCAAGTCCTTGTATCATCGCACCCTGCTAGCGATGCGCAAAGAGCTCTTAAGGAAAAATCTGGAGATCAGATGACAAAACATCCAAAAGGGTTCGTACAGCAGACCCGTGTCTTGCTGTACGCGTTATGGGACTGGTTGATCCAGTTCCTGCAGGCCACAGGATTGCTGCCGCAACCCCCCACACAGGCGATCTCGGAACCGCTAGAGTCGGCGATGGAGCGCACGTTTAGGCCAGTGGGACCCTCTGAGAGCTTTAGGGCTAACCTGCGTGACAATCTTCAGGTGGCCATCCAACACCGGGCCGACGGCATGGTGGTGGAATACCCCTACATACTCCGGTATAGGGTGGTCCTGGGTGTTTCCGCGGGTGTCGTGGCGGCGGCTTTGGCCACCCTGGTCCTCATGTTCAGACCCCGATCGAGAGACGCCCGGCGCTAAGCGCTCTAAATCTCTCCCACACGGTGGCAGGCTACCCAATGCTCGCCACCCACATCGCGCCACTCGGGATCCTCGGCGGCGCAGCGGTCGATCTTCCATGGGCAGCGCGTGCGGAAATGACAGCCGCTGGGCGGGTTTGCCGGACTGGGCACGTCGCCCTGCAGGATAATGCGCTTGCGCTGATCTTCAACCTTGGGGTCGGGGATAGGCACAGCGGAGAGCAGCGCCCGTGTATAGGGATGGAGCGGGCTGTTATAAAGCGAATCCCGGTCGGTTAGCTCGACGAGCTTGCCCAGGTACATCACCGCCACACGGTTGCCGATGTGGCGCACCACCGAAAGATCATGGGCGATGAAGAGATAGGTAAGGCCGAATCGTTCCTGCAGTTCCTCGAGCAGGTTGATGATCTGAGCCTGGATCGAAACATCCAGGGCTGAGATGGGCTCGTCGCAGACGATGAAATCGGGTTGCACGGCTAACGCCCTGGCCACGCCGATGCGCTGCCTCTGCCCGCCGGAGAACTCGTGAGGATAGCGATTGACAAAATAAGGGTTCAGCCCCACGATCTTGAGCAGCTCCTGGACGCGCTCGCGGCGCTCGTGCGGGTTGAGGATGTTATGCACCTCCAGGGGCTCCCCGATGATGCCGCCCACGGTCATGCGCGGGTTGAGCGAGGCATACGGGTCCTGGAAAATCATCTGCATGCTGCGACGCGTGCGCCTGAGCTGCTCCCCCTTCATGCGCACCAGGCTCTGCCCCTTGAAAAGGACCTCCCCCGCTGTGGGGCGGTACAATTGCAGGATGGAACGGCCCGCGCTGGACTTGCCGCAGCCACTCTCGCCCACCAGGCCGAGCGTCTCACCCTTGCGCACG
>CAYQDH010000429.1:0-4975 GCA_964416075.1 uncultured Anaerolineales bacterium
ATGGAAGTGATCATGCAGGCCTGGTTCTTTCTCACGCCCATCTTTTACCCAGTAGAGTTGCTGCCTCTCTCCAGGACGCTGTGGGGCATGGAGTTGCCCGTGCGCCGGCTGGTCTACATCCTCAACCCCATGGCTTCCATCATCGCTTCGTACCGCTCGGTGTTGTATGGCTTTATCGATGGCAGCCCCCCCGCGCCTCCGGCCTGGGACTTTTTCTCTCGCACCATCCTGACGGCGCTGGCTTTCCTGGTGGTGGGCTATTTCATCTTTGCCCGAGCCAGCCGGAACTTTGCCGAAGAGGTCTAACTGTCGACCACCTGCTGGTACAACTGCTCGATGCGGTCGACATGCTCCGCCAGGCTGAGCGGGGGGCGCACGTTGCTCCGTAGATAGGACAACAAGCCCGGCTCGTCCGCCAGGCGCCGCAGCGCGGCGCGCCAGGCCTGTGCATCGCCCGCGGGCACGAGCAACCCGTCCCTCCCATCCCGCACCGCCTCGGCCAGCGCGCCGAGATTCGAGGCGATGACCGGAAGGCCCGCTGCCTGGGCTTCGTGGGCGATCAGCGAAAAGGTCTCGTACCACAGCGAAGGCACCAACAGGGCATCGACCTGCGCCAGGGTAGCCCACAGCTCGGATCGCGACAGCCTGCCCAGGAAACGCACCTGGCCCGAAGCGGCACCCTTGAGACGAGCCACGTATGCGGGATCGGCTGATTCATCTCCGGCAATCCACAGCGTGACGTCGCCCGAGCACTGCTCCACAGCCTCCAGTGCGATGTGCACGCCCTTTTGCCAGGTTAGGCCGCCGAGGTAGGCTACACGCAGGGCGGGGGGGCGCCCAGGGGGCCTGTTGGCCGTTCCCTGGGGCATCTCGATGCCGTGGGGAACGACGACGATGCGCTCGGCCGGCAGGCCATGTTGGGTGTGCCAAGCCGCCACAAAGCGCGTGGGGGCGATGTAGGAGCGGGCCGCGGACCGTGCGCGCCCCAGGGCCAGGTTGCGCGCTGCGAGGAGCGTCGCCAGGCCGGGAGCCGCCGGCCAGAGCCCAGGTTTGCCCAGGCGGGCCAGAGCGCAGCGGGCGCAGTTGGTGTAGGCCCAGTGTGGGCCGTCGCAGATGCGGTGAGTGTCGTTCGTCAGCAGTTGCGCGTTCGCGCAGACCCACCAGTAGTCGTGCAGAGTGACGACGTAGGGGATGCGTCGTTGCCGCAAGGTAGCGAGCAGCGATGCAGGCAGCCCCATGAGGTGTTGCACATGCACGATCTGGGGGGCGAACTCGTCGAGCACGCGCTGCCAGCTGCGCTGTAGCGGCCATGAGCCCAAGGTGGCTAGCAGTCGGCGTACGGGGGTCACCGGGCCATCGCCGGCTGCCCAGACGCGCACGCCATCCGAGAGGCGTTCTTCGAGCTCCGCGCCGTCGGCGCTGCGCCGGTAGAACACTGCCACCTCGTGGCCGCGCTCCCGCTGGCAGCGAGCGAGCACCTGGGTGTAGACCTCTACGCCTCCCACGTACTCGGGCGGGTACTGGTGCACCAGGTGCAGGATGCGCATCGGACTCACGCTTGGCCTGCGACGAGGTCCGCGTACAGGCGGCTGACCAGGGTATGCCTCTGCGGCCACAGGTACTCGGCATAGACTCTGCGACGGCCGCGCTCGCCCATCTCTGCCCTCACCTGAGGTTGGTCGAGCAGTCTCTCGATGGCCGCGGCCAGGGCCGCCACATCGCCAAAGGGCACCAGCAGCCCATTTTCCCCATCGCGGATCACATCGCTGACACCCCAGACGCGCGCCCCAATCACGGGTACGCCGTAGAGCCACGCTTCCAGGTAGACGATGCCGAACGAATCGGTGCGCGAGGGCATGGCAAAGAGATCGGCGGCGGCAAGGAGATCGCGCTTGGTCTCTTCGCTCACCGGCCCGAGCACGTGGAGCCAGGAGAGCTCGCCTGACGGCGGTACTACAAGCGAAGAGGCCTCGTCTGCGTTCGTAGTGGCGCCGTCAGGCGCTCCTTCTTTCATCTGGGCCAGGTAGCGGCGGAACGGCGCCAGGATCGGCCCGGCCAGGGCCAGCTCCACCGCGCGTCCGCCTTCCCGCAGGCGCCGCACAGCCTCCACCAGGTGCATGGTCCCCTTGTCGTAGGACATGGGGGCGATGGAGACGACCAGAGGGGCACGGATGCCCTGGGCGTCACGAAAGCGCCCCCCATCGCCGCCGAGGACCTCTACGGGCTCGATACCTGGCCCGGCGACCCATATCTTCTCCGCGGGCACGCCCCGCTGCTGGTAAAAGGCCTTCTCAGCGGGCGTGGCCACGATAGCCGCGTTGCTACCCCGCACGATGTCCACCTGGTGGCGCATGGTGTAAAAGCGGCTCAGCGCATCCAGAGCGGGCGCCGGGCCCGCTCCGAGATGGGTGAGTGGATAGACGACAAAGGGGATGCCGCGCCGCCGGGCAAAGCGCCTTCCCGCCTGCAGCAGCGGCTCGTAGCAGATGGTCATCGCCGCCACGAGGTCGTAGGGCTCCTGCGTGGTCTCCAGCCAGCGATAAAGGTCGGGCACCCAGGGCGTATAGCGGGCCAGCCAGGCTAGCCACGAGGTAGGTACCGGTCGCACCGCTGATAGGAGCCAAAGCAGCCGCCGCCAGGCCGAGTACATGAGGGGGCAGCCCGGGAGGTGGCGAACGGGAAAGCGCAGGATGCGCACGCCTTGGTGCTCGGCCTCGCGCTCGGCGATGCGCCGGCGACCGGGGATCCAGAACAGCTCGAAATCGAGGGCGTCGGTGGTTAGCACCGTCACCTGGTGTCGCTCGGCGGCCAAGTGCGCCGAGATCTCTCGCATGTACACTTCGGCCCCACCGATCGCGGGGTGGTAGCGCTGGATGATATGCAGAATGCGCATATTTGGGGGCAATGGCCTCCCTGGCCCTGGCTCAACTGACGTGAATGTTGATGTACTGCGGCTTGTTACCGAGCATCTCGAACCAGATCACCTGCTCGGACACCAGGTCGAGGCCCAGGACATAGTCGCCTGGCTCAGGGCAGGTGATCGCGCACGTCACCGTAGCGCTCTCGCCCGGGGCGATATCCCGGCCCAGTTCGCCGCGGGCGAAATCGTTGTTCAGCATCTGGTGGTCGGCGCCGAGCAAATGCACCCCCAGCCGCACCACCCCGATATCCTGGATATTGGCGTGCAGCCAGATGCCTTGGCCCACATTCTGTACCCGCACCGTGAGGTCCATGGCTTGGCCGGCATGACCTTGTCGGTCTGCCGCCAAGACGTCCATCTCGTATTGCAGACCGCTGGCTATCCGACTATCGGAGATAAAAGCGCCTTTGGTAAGGAAGAATACCGTCGCCCCGGGCATATATGAGACCATGGCATTCAAGACCTTATCGACCAGCGCCGGCACACATGGCGAATCGGACTCGGAATCCCTGGGTCTCACCCTCAGCAGGTCCCCGATGGCCGTGCGCAGGCTGATGAGACGACGGATTCCTTTGTTGCGCTTCCAGAGGGCAGCAGGGCTGTGAACGATGCTCATGTACTCTTGAAACGTGAGGTCCAGGTTGGGATCCAAGACCAGCTTCACGCGCAAATCCGTGAACCCCATATCGTATGCCAACGCACGGATCTCGTCGAGGCGTATATCGTTCTCCAGGACCTTGTGTGTCCTCATCTCCTCTTGGGCCTGTGGGCTCTGGGAATGTGCTGGGCCCGGCTCGCTAAAGCCCACGATGCCGCCCGGCCTGAGAACCCGGTAGAACTCGCTCAGGACCTGTCGCTGGTTGGGTACATGGTGAAACGTATCGAAGCAGGCGACGCGGTCCACCGAGCCATCCGGAACGTCGATATGCTCGCCGTCGAACGGCACAAAGCGAGGGGGTAGGATATAGCTGCCCACGATGGGCGACATCTCGAACAAGCGCCGGCCCAGCTCCAGGGCCGTCCGGGAGGGGTCGACGGAGATGGTGGCGCACTGCAGTTGGTTCAGCAGGCGCGAGAGCCAGCATGTCCCCGCGCCGAAATCGAGCACCGTCATGGACTTGCCCAGCCTGAGCCCGGCGAGGAACGGCGAGATGCGGGGCAACAAGACGGGCGCCTCTAGCAAGCTGCCGAAGGGCTTGGATAGTACGTGCGTGCAATCGGGCAGTTCGGCGTAATAGCGCTCCGCCGTCTCGCATAGCTCGGCCACGGACAAGTCTTGCATGAGCGCCTTGGGGTCGATCGGTTGGTCCATATCCTTCCTTCCGTATCTCTGCCCGCGTCACATGAGCCATGCATGCCCCAGGGCGCACCGGTCCTTGCGCGCGGACCAGTCGGGGGTGACCCTGCGAACACGTATTCCTGCCGTAAGTGTGTTCTATCGCTGCAAGCATCGATCGGCGGGCAGCAGCTGCACGCCGTACAGGAGCATCCCCAGCTCTCGCCGGTCATTGGGGTTCTGCGACACAAAAGTGTTGCAGTGCAGGCGAATCTCCAGGTCGGATGATCCCTCGTTGGCCAGCTGAGAGACCGCAAGGTCGAGCACTTGCCGCCCCACCGGCCCCGCCGGAGAGCCAGCGTACACCTGCCGCCCTTCCACCTCCACCACGAGATGCAGGGGCTCGCCGTTATCACGCCAGTTCGAGAAATCAAAACGCAGGCAGCCGGTGATCGGCGTGGCCATGTCGGCCTCTGGCCAGGGCGCCTCGATGGTGGCTGTATCCTTTGTCCAACGCATCGGAGTGGCGGTCTCGTCCAGCGCCCACGGGTACAAGCCCTCGACCATATAGGGATAGCTTCCCGGCCCCATGGGAATATCCAGTGTGTCGGTCAGCGAATGTGCTGCGGTCCCCTGGTTTCGGGGCAAAACCTCGTAGATGTCGAGGGGCAATGACTGCTCTATGATATCGCCGGCCCAGGGAAGCCTACCCCACGACAGGCTCAAGGTGGCCGTATCCAGGCTCGTCGCTCCTCGGCCCACCAGGCGCCATCCGGAGA
>CAYQDH010000430.1:0-4973 GCA_964416075.1 uncultured Anaerolineales bacterium
ACGCTTTTCAGAAAGGACTTGAGCATAGGTATGTCCTCCGCGGACATGGATGTTGTGTATGATGCCTGTGGCAAGACAGGTAATCATTATGTCGTATTATACCACAGGCAGCCGAAACCCAGACATCGCCCTAGGGGCCGACTGTGCAACGCACAGCTCGAGGATACCTAGTCGATCGTAAGATCGAGCTGCTGATACTCGTTGAGCGCCTTGCCCACGGACAGACCCCGGTGCACCGCATCGATAATGCGAGCCAACCAGGGACCTAGGTGGATTACCGTCATATTGGGCAGTTGTTTGCGCTCGGTGATAGGCTGCGTATCCGTGCAGACGACCTCTTTGAAGTTGGCTCGCCGCATGCGTTCGGGTGCACCATCCGAGAAGGTAGCATGCACAAAACAGGCGTATACGTCCTTGGCCCCATTATCCCTCAGGATGTGGGCGGCATCGCACAGGGTGGTGCCGCGATCGACTTCGTCATCCACGATCAACACATTGCAGCCTCTGACTTCGCCAATCACCGCAAAATCCTCAGTCTGTGGGCCCTTGCGACGTTTTTCCACAAAGGCCACAGGAACACCCAGCGCCTCGGCGAAATTGCGTGCTTTTTTGGCAAAGCCAAGGTCGGCCGCAACAACAGTGAGATCGGGTATCTGCTTTTCAGCAAAATAGCGGCTAAGAAGGGGGAAGACGGTCAATTCATCTCCGGTGATATTGAAAAAGCCCTGGATTTGCCCCGCATGCAAATCCACCGTCATGAACCGGTCAGCGCCGGCCGTGGAGATCATATCGGCGACTAGGCGCGCTGTGATGGGTACGCGAGGCATATCCTTCTTGTCGCTGCGAGCGTAAGCAAAAAAGGGCATGACCGCGGTGATACGTCCTGCGGAAGCCCGCCTGACGGTATCCAATAGTATGAGAAGCTCGACGAGATTGTCGTTCACCGGCGAGCAGGTGGGCTGAATGATGAACACGTCCTGTGCGCGAACGCTCTGCTTCAGTTGGACAAAGATGTTCTCATTATCAAAGGCGGAAATCTCGGTCTCTAGCAGGGGCACCTGTAGGGCCTCGGCGATATCCTTCGCCAGGGCTGGATTACCCCTACCACTGATGATAGCCAGCTCGCCGAACATTTTGAAGCCGCGTTTTTCCATCTTGCCACTCCGCTCTGTCACCTTGTGCGCTCAGGACGGGCGCTCTTCCGCCTGTAGTAGCTCTTCCGAGGCCCGATAGGGATCGATCTCTCGGGCCAACACCCGAGCAAACATCTGATCATAGGCCAGGGCGTCCACACGCTCACCGAACCGCCGCCACAACAGATCGCGCAGGATCGATTCGAGCTCGGCACCCATTTGCGCCCGCAGGCGTTGCCAGCGCAGCCCGCTCCGTTCCGAGTATGCCATATGTTTCTCTACCGCGTCAACCACATCGGCGATGCCCTCGCTCGTGGTAGAGACGGTCTTGAGGATGGGGGGATGCCATATCTCGGACTCGGGTGACGTTCGTGCATGCGCCAAGGGAGCCATCGCATTGGCAAGAGCGGCGGCGGTACGGTCCGCACCTTCGAGATCGGCTTTATTCACCACCAGGACATCGGCAATCTCGAGGATCCCCGCCTTGAGGGCCTGTATATCATCCCCCAGGCCAGGCACCTGAAGGACGACCGTCGTATCTGCCAGCTTGGCGATCTCGACGTCAGCCTGACCAGCGCCTACGGTTTCGATGAGGATACGCGCATAGCCGCAGGCATCAAAGACCTGGACAATACGGTGCGTGTGGCGAGCCATCCCCCCCAGCAGGCCACGACTGGCCATGCTGCGGATAAAAACGCCGGGATCGCCGCTGAGGGTACGCATCCTGATGCGGTCACCCAAGAGCGCGCCTCCGGAGAAGGGGCTGCTGGGGTCGACGGCTACGATCCCCACCGTGAGCCCTCGGCAGCGGTATTCGGCGGCAACCTGGCCAAGGAGGGTGCTCTTGCCCGCGCCCGGAGCGCCGGTGACGCCGAGGACACGGGCACGTCCGGTATGGGGATAGATGCGCGCCAAGATCCGGCGCACCTCATCCCCCTCCGCGTTTTCCAGCATACTCATAAGCCGAGCGATAGCCCGTCGTTGCCCGGCGAGGGCATCATCAACCCAATCGGTCATGCCTGGCCGGCCACCGGCCCACGGGCCTGCATCTCCTGCCGGATGAAGGCCACTACCGCATCCGTGTAGGTTCCGGGGCCAAACACACCGCGCACACCAAGGGCCATCATGGCCGGGACGTCCTCCTCGGGGATGATCCCACCCAGCAACACCAGCACATCCGAGAGACCCTTTTCCTGTAGAAGGCTCATGACACGAGGTATGATCGTGGTGTGAGCCCCTGAGAGTAGGCTCAGGCCGATGACATCAACATCCTCCTGCATAGCAGCCTCGACAATCATCTCCGGGGTCTGGCGCAAGCCCAGGTAGATGACCTCCATGCCCGCATCACGTAGGGCACGGGCGATGACCTGGGCACCGCGATCGTGCCCATCGAGACCCGGTTTGGCCACCAAAACTCGAATCGGCCTGGTGCGCGAAAACCTGGATGTAGCTGTTGTCCCTAGCTCCGGCATGGATCCGCCTCCCCCTCAGGGCTGCGCAGCCCCACTCGACACATCACCCAGAGACGGTCTCTGGCATAGCTCCAGCAGCACGCCGTTCGCACTCTGAGGGTGCACAAAGGCGACCAGGCATCCGCCAGCCCCCGGCAGCGGCCCCTCGCTCAATAACCGCGCGCCCTGTGCGCGCAGGCGGGCCATGGCGGCGACGATATCGTCTACTTGGACGCAGATATGGTGGATGCCCTCGCCCCTTTTCTCGAGAAAGCGGCCGACCGGGGACTGCGGATCGAGAGGCTCCAGAAGCTCGATCTCTGACTCGCCGACTGGCAGGAAACCTACCCGAACGCCTTGCTGATCGACGATCTCGGTGTGGTCCAGCTCCAAGCCCAACCCATCCAGATAGAGACGGGCGGCTTGCGCGATATCGCGCACAGCGATGCCGATATGATCGATTCTGGCCATGACGATTCCTTTCCTCTATACCCAGCGACCGAGTGGCTACCCAAGAGCCGTGGCCTGTTGATACTCACCAAAGACCTCCCGTAAAGCAGCGCAGATCTCTCCCAACGTGGCATAGGCGCGGACCGCTTCGAGGATAAGAGGCACCAGGTTTTCTGTGCCCCGCGCCGCGTTGCTGAGGTCGTGCAGCCTGGCAAAGACCGCTGCATTGTCCCGCCGAGCCCTGAGCGCAGAAAGGCGTTCCGTTTGCTCGCGCTCGATGGCGGGATCCACAGCAAGGCGGGGCAAGCGCACCTTTTGCTCATCGGTGAAGCGATTGACACCGACGACGATGTTCTCGCCCTTTTCCATAGCCTGCTGCTGGCGATAGGCGCTCTCCTGTATCTCACGCTGTACATAGCCCATCTCGATGGCAGCGACGGCGCCACCCATGGCGTCGATACGCGAGAGGTAATCCATCGCCTGGGCCTCCAAGCGGTCCGTGAGATGCTCTACGTAGTAGCTTCCCCCCAGCGGATCGATGGCATCGGTTACGCCACTTTCGTAGCCGATGATCTGCTGAGTGCGCAGGGCGATCTGCACCGATTCTTCGGTAGGCAACCAGAGCGCCTCGTCTCGCGAGTTCGTATGCAGGCTTTGGGTGCCGCCCAGCACGGCAGCGAGGGCCTGCAGGGCTACGCGCACGATGTTATTCTCCGGTTGTTGCGCCGTCAGTGTGACACCCGAGGTCTGGGTATGGAAGCGCAGCTTGGCCGAGTTGGGGTCCCTGGCACCATAGCGCTCCCTAACCAGACGCGCCCACAATCGCCGTGCAGCACGGAACTTGGCCACTTCTTCCAACAGGTTATTATGCGCTGCAAAGAAGAACGAAAGCTGCCCTGCAAAGGCATCGATATCTTGCCCCGCCCCAAGGGCGGCATCTACGTAGGCGACGGCATTGGCCATGGTAAAAGCAATTTCTTGCGCCGCATCGCACCCCGCCTCGCGCATATGGTAGCCGCTGATACTGATGGGGTTCCAATTCGGCAACAGATCCGTGCAATAGCGAATTGTGTCGGTGATGAGACGCATGGAGGGCTGCGGTGGAAAGATGTAGGTTCCGCGTGCCGCATACTCTTTCAAAATGTCGTTTTGGATCGTGCCTCGCAGAGCCGACAGTTTGGCGCCCTGTCTTTGCCCCACGGCGATGTACATGGCCAGCAAGACGGCTGCGGGAGCATTGATGGTCATCGACGTACTGACCTTGTCCAGGGGGATAGCGTCGAACAACAACTCCATATCCTCAAGCGAGCAGATGGAGACGCCCACCTTGCCCACCTCCCCCACAGCCAGGGGGTGATCTGCGTCGTAGCCAATCTGGGTGGGCAGGTCGAATGCTACCGAGAGCCCCGTCTGTCCCTGGCTAAGGAGGTAGCGATAGCGCTGGTTCGATTCGCGCGCCGACGCGTATCCGGCATATTGGCGCATCGTCCACAGCCGGCCTCGATACATGGTGGGCTGCACTCCCCTGGTGTAGGGGTAGTCGCCCGGATAGCCCAGTTGCCGAACGTACTCTTCCGCCGACGCCGAAGAGACACTGGAGCTGACATCGTCAGGCGTATAGAGCCGCTCGACCGGCTCCCCCCAAGAGGTGGTGAAGACCTTGCGCTCGGGATAGCGAGAAAGGAGGGGCTTGAGTATCGATTCCTCCCAGGCCGATCTGCTTTGGGAGAGGATGGGCTCCCTCTCAGAGACGGGGTCAGTCTCGGGGATAGCTTTCTCGGTCACAGCAGATTCACCTCCCAAAAGAATAGAGGGACGAACGTCGTGCCACGGCCCACGATCACCAAGCCGATGCTGGCCATGCTCCCTCGCACGGCCAGCCGATGTTCGCCCCTCACCCAGTGTTGGAGGGCTATCAGCTCAAGAGAGCTAGTATCAC
>CAYQDH010000431.1:0-4719 GCA_964416075.1 uncultured Anaerolineales bacterium
TTGGTGAGCCATTACCCCCCCAACTAGCTAATCGGCCGCAGGCTCGTCCTCAAGCGAGCTCTCGCCCTTTCTTCCTTTCGGACCACATGCGGAATTAGCTGCCCTTTCGGACAGTTATTCCCCACTTGAGGGTGGATTACCTACGTGTTACGCACCCGTTCGCCACTGGCCAGCACCGAGACCTCTTCCCCTTCCAAGGCGTCCAACGATTTCTCATCTTCCGCCCCTTCCAGGGCCTTGATCCCTAACTAGCCCGTTCGACTTGCCTGTATCAAGCACGCCGCCAGCGTTCATCCTGAGCCAGGATCAAACCCTCCGTAAAATATCTCTTAGAAGTTGCTTCGCAACTCCCACATTTACGGCATCTCAAAGCAAGACGGTTGTCTACTTTTTGCGTGTTTCTGTCACTCTTCAGTTGTTAAGGTCCTCGTGACTCTTCTCCAGAGCCCCCTGCTCCCCGCAGGCAAGGGTGCATTCTATCACACCCTATCTACCCTGTCAAATCTGTGAAATCACCCGTTTCAGGCTTCTTGAGAGAACAAAGCCGACGCTCCACCCGCCTCGTCGGCCCCCGAGATTCGCGTCGCCCGTCACCGGGAAACGACCTCTCCTCCCTCGCTACCTTTCAACTGTGCAATATTCATTATAGCACAGCCTCCACAGGTATGTCAAGGTTTTTCGAGCCTCTTTTTTTAACACTCTTCGCCCGGCGCGATCCCCTTGGGCTCGCGCAGCGACATGCCATTTTACCCAGTTACATCCGGTTGTCAAATCCCCGAATCGGTCCGGGCTTGGTCATTGTCGCGATTCCGTCATTCCGAGAACAGCGGAGAACCTTCTTTTACTAGAGCAGAGGCCATCCGTTTACACTCAATTCTGTGACCACACAAACCCAGATCCCTACGAATCGGCGGAACACCATTGACATTCCACGTCGAGTATGATATATTGCCCGCTGTAATCCTGTTCATCACCGCTAGAGGAGGACGAAGGTGCCACGGAAAGCTATTCTGCTCAATATCAAGGATAACGTTGCGACGGCTCTGACCGACATCAAGCAGGGCGAGACCATCCAGGTCGATCTGGACGGCCGGGCGATCGAGACGGTCCTGCTCGAAGACGTGGCCATGGGGCACAAATACGCCCTGACCGATCTCAAAGAGAACGACGACATCATCAAGTATGGGATGTTCATCGCCAAGGCCACGTGTGACATCAAAGCCGGTGAGTGGGTACATGTGCATAACGCGCGGAGCCCGCGCTGGGGTTTTCACAACGAGAAGTATGGCTTGAAGGCCTGATCATCCAAAACGCTGAGGAGAGCAAACGACTATGGAAATCCTGGGTTATCTGAGGCCTGATGGCCAAATCGGTATTCGCAATCGCGTGGCCATTGTCTTTACCACGCACTGTTCGCTGGTTGTAGCACAAAAGATTCAGAGTCTGTTCCCGGAGAACACCCAGCTCTTTGGTTATCCGGGCGGCTGCGCCTTGCGCGAGGCGCCCTTTAGCAAGATCGTGGCCCTCGGTCAGCACTCCAGCTATGCTGGCGCCCTGGTTGTGGGCTTGGGCTGCGAAGGCACCGAGGCTCGCATGGTGGCCGAGGCGATCGGCAAGTCGGGCAAGCCTGTAGAAGCGATCAAGATCAACGAGTGTGGCGGCGACATCGAGACCATCGAGCAAGGCTCGCGGATCATGGTCAAGCTCCTGCAACACGCATCGCAGGTCGAGCGCGCCGCGCTCACTCCTGCCGATCTCATCGTGGGCACCGAGTGCGGCGGCTCCGATGCCACGTCCGGGCTAGCCTCCAACCCCATCACGGGCGTTGCCGGCGAGCTGTTGGTCGAGGCGGGCGGCACCTACATTATCGAGGAGATATCCGAATTGCTCGGCTGCGGCGATGTCTTGGCCGCACGCGCCGTCACTGCCGAGGCGGGCGAGGAGATCAGGGGCCTCGTTGCCGATGCAGAGCGGGCAAGCTTTGAGCATGGACGCTTTTCATGGGGCTATGGCAACATCCTCGGTGGGTTGACCAGCATCGACGAGAAATCCGCGGGCTGCCTGGCCAAGGGTGGCAATCTGCCGCTGCAGGGAGTCCTGACCAAGTTCGAGCGTCCCCCGCGCAAAGGATTCTGGATTCAGTCCCGCGAGCCGGGGTCGGGCACCTTCCATGGCGATCCGGAGGGGATCAACGGATTCGCCGCCTGCGGGGCGCACCTGGCCATGTTCACCACAGGGTGTGGCTCCACCACCGGCGGCCTCATCCCCGTGATCAAGGTCATCGCCAACCCCAACCGCATGCAGCTCATCGCCGATAACGCCGACCTGGATGCGACGCCGATCATGCGCGGCGAGAAGACGATCCGCCAGATGGGCGAGGAGCTCTATCAGGAGATCCTTCGTGTTGCGGCGGGCAAGCGCACCAAGTCGGAGATCTATCGGCACTTTGAGGCCTAGTGTCACGCCACGATCTAGCCAGCCAAATCCCGCCCATGGGCGGGATTTGGCGGCCATGTCATTTATGGTAACATTAGACGATCATAAGCTCCTCCACCGCTAGATTGAACTGGTGAGGCCTATGACATCGAGCGCCCTGACGTTCAGGCTCCCTATAACCGGTGTCTCGCCCAAGACGTGGCAACGAAATGTGGCCACGCCCTCAGGACGAGCACGCGACTGGAGCTTGGCGCCAGGGCGTCCTTTTTGGGCTCACCCGGTCTTACTCCACCCAGAAAGGAGGCCCGAGTTTACCATCCTCAGCACTAAAGATCGGATCTGTTCTTGCACCGTGGGGTTGTCGTTCGTGTTCCGCATTCTAGTCCAAGGTTAAGGAGAGACAGATGCTTCCCAAGATCGTCAGCAGGAGAGGATTCCTCAAGAGCGCGGCACTTGGCCTGGGGGCCACAGTTCTGGCTGCCTGCCAGCCCAAAATCGTAGAAGTAGAAAAGATTGTCAAAGAGACGGTCGTTGTAGAAACGGAAAAGCTAGTCGAGAAAGAAAAAGTCGTCCAGCAGACCGTGGTCGTAGAGAAAGTCAAGGATATGGTGCTGATTCGCCTGCACTCCCGCCTCGGCGATGCTCAGCGCAAAGTCTACGATGGTGGCATCGAGCGCATGGTAGCAGCCCACCCCGAGGTCAAGGTAAACGTGGAAGAGTTCCCCGAAGGATCCGCCACCTATGGGCCCAAGATTGCTGCCCTGGTCGCTGGCGGCGCGGTGGGAGACCTCACATGGAATGCCATTGGCAGTGGCTCGTTCCAGTTCCTGGCGTCCAACAAGGCTCTCGCCTCCCTCGAGGAGCAGGTCGCATCCGACTCGTCAGGCTTCAAGCTGGATGAGTTCTTCCCGGCCGTGATCGAAGGGTTCCGTATGGGCCCAGCCGGCCAGGGCTCGGGCGACCTGTATGGCCTGCCCACACTCACCCACGGCGTGCAGGTCTGCCTCTGGTTCAACAGGGACCTCATCGAGGGAGCGGGCCTCGAGGCGCCTGCAGACGACTGGACACGCGACCAATTGATGGAGATGGCCACCAAGATAACCAAGGACGGGGTTTTTGGCTTTTTGCCCGCCACGGGGGATTACTCGAACCATCGCAACCATACCCTGGCGTTCGGCGGCGAGATTATCTCGGAGGATGGGCTCCAGGCCACCATCGCTGACGAGAAATGCAAGGCTGCCTTCCAGTGGATACACGATTGCTTCTTCAAGGCCAAAGTTGCCCCCACTGCATCACAGATCCAGGGCAACACGGCGCAGATGTTCTTGGGTGGCAAGCTGGCAGCGTACCAAAGCGGAGGATGGGACCTAACCACCATGCGCAACGTGATCAAAGATGCCGTCAAGTGGGATCTGGCTCCCATGCCAGCAGGCCCAGCTGGACTCGGCAGCCACGTGCATGCCGATAGCTTTGCCGTAACCAGCCTGTCCAAGAACAAACCATTGGCCTATGAGCTGTGCAGGTACCTCACGGACAAGGAAGCGGGCGTTGGCTTTGCTTCGCTGATGGGGTTGTCCTGCCGCTTCGACACCTTCACCGACGAGCGTATCACCAAAGATCCGCTCCTGGTCAAGATTGGCAAGACCACCGAAGCAGCGTTGCCGCATAGAGGATCTGCCAACCTGCGCAAGCAGGAGCTTCAAACCACTGTGGGGGCTATCATGAGCCCGGTTTGGACCGGCGATACTCCGTTGGACGAGGCATTCTATGCCGAAGCGACCAAGACGCTCCAGACCTTCCTAGACAAGCCGGCGGGCTAAGGCTCGCGCACGCTGGGCTGGGTCAACCAAGGGCATAGGTCGGCAGTGGCCCTTGGCTACGAGTTGTTGCGAGCAAGCGCCCTTGTCGATGGGCGCTTGCTCGTCAAGTCCCATCCAACACGTCGAAAGAGAGGCTCCTATGGCCGCAGCAGCCACGTCAGCGTCAGGACGGAACAGAGAATCTCGCTGGCAGCGCCGACAGAACATCCTGGGGTACTTGTGGGTATCTCCCTGGATCCTCGGTTTCATCATTTTCACGGCGGGGCCCATGATCGCGTCGCTGGTGCTGAGCTTCACTAACTATCGCATCATCAACGAGATGAAATGGACGGGCCTGCAAAACTATATCACGGCCTTGACCACAGATGAGCTGTTCTGGCCCTCCCTAAAACTCACCTTCAACTATATGTTGATCGTCGTACCTGTGGGCCTCCTGGGCTCTCTGCTCCTGGCCATGCTTCTC
>CAYQDH010000431.1:4729-4954 GCA_964416075.1 uncultured Anaerolineales bacterium
ACGAGGCGAGTCGATATTCCGTACCCTCTTCTACTTGCCCACGCTGACTCCGGTGGCAGCGGCCGCCCTGCTCTGGGCCTGGCTGTTGCATGCTGAGGTGGGCCTAGTCAACTATCTGCTCTATCTGATCGGCATCAAAGGCCCGCCCTGGTTCGGCTCGGTTAGGTGGGCCATGCCGGCGATCATCCTGATCACCCTGTGGACCAGTATGGGCGGCGGGAGGAT
>CAYQDH010000432.1:0-4935 GCA_964416075.1 uncultured Anaerolineales bacterium
CCACATCACCCTGCCGGGCCTCTCGGTAACGATTATAACCCTTCTGATCATTCAGATCGGTTACTTCCTGGAGGTCGGTTTCGACCAGATTTTTGTGTTGCAGAATAACACCATTCTCTCGACGGCCGACATCATCGGCACGTTCATCTACCGCACGGGCATCCAGCGCGCTCGTTTTGACTTTACCGCCGCCGCTGGCCTGTTCAACTCGATGGTAGGGATGACCATGGTCATCATCGCCGACCGCCTGGCCAAGAGGATGGATACCCCCGGCATCTTTTAGGTTCATCGTTCATCACCCACACCCATCGCTACCCGGATACCCTCCGGTCGATGGGTGTGGGTTACGATACAGCACCAATCATTCCAACTGACGAGGTCCAAGTGCGACTAAATGGCAAGGTAGCTATTGTCACGGGCGGGGGGCGCGGTATCGGCCGGGCCACCAGCAAGCTATTCGCCTCAGAGGGCTGTCGCGTGGTCATCGCGCAGCGCGACCCGGAGAGTGGCGAGCGAACCCGGCAAGAGATCGAAGCGGCAGGCGGCACGGCCATCTTTGTGCAGACCGATGTCTCCCATCGCGAATCCATCGAGCATATGGTGCAAGAGGCAGAGAAGAGGTTCGGGCGCATTGACATCCTGGTCAACAATGCGGCCAAGATGGGCACCAACGGGCATTTCCTGTCCCTCAAGCAGGAAGAGTGGGACCTGGTGATGGCCACCAACCTGACGAGCGTCTATGTCTGTTCCCAGGCCGCTGCACGAGTCATGGTCAAGACCGGGGGCGGGGCCATCGTCAATATTACCTCCGTCAACGGATACCTTCCGCAACCCGAATGTGCGGCCTATGGCGCGGCCAAGGGCGGCGTGGAGGTCCTTACCCGTATCATGGCCACGGACCTCGCGCCGTACCACATCCGGGTCAACGTGGTTGCCCCGGGGCCCATCCAATCCCGTTCTCCCGATAGCGACCCCCCACGCCAGAGTGAGTCAACATTATTGGGGCGCGTCGGCTTGCCTCAGGAGGTGGCTAGCGCCATCTTCTTTCTGGTTTCCGACGCTTCCAGCTTTGTCACCGGGCAGAGCCTGCTTGTCGATGGCGGGATGCTGGGAAATGCCTATCGCCTCTACGGTGTCCCACGCCCCAAACCGGAGGAAACCCAAGCCTCTGCCGAGAAAAAGAGCGGCGCTGTTGACTAGCAAAAAAGGATCAACACGGAGGCACGGAGGTCCTACGGAGATCACGGAGAGGACGGGGAGAAGAAAACCCTTTCCCTGTGCTCCTCTCCGTGTCCTCTGTGCGACCTCCATGCCTCCGTGTTGAAGGGTTTGGCTCTTAACTAACTCGTAAGGAGAATAGGAAAAATGGAAAGAAAGAAACGTGTTGGTCTCTATCTGGACCCTAAAACCGTCCTGCACAATCCCGGGTACCTGGAAGCCTTGCAGAAAGCCGTTGGCCTTAACCTGATCATCCTTTCGTATACCGGGCAAATGAGCCAGGATGTGCTGGCCCTGAACCCGTTTGATGGCTTTCCCCCATCCGACGAGCGAATTCGCTCCCTGATCACGCGGGACATCTATGGCCGGATCATCGCTACGAGCCTCGAACCGGCGCAGTCCTCATTGGGCCCGCACATGGGACGCCATGGCGATGATGCAGAGCTGGAGCAGGCGATCCAGGAGGTTCACAGCAAGGGGATCGAAGTGTGGCTGTTGGGCGGAGGATGGCAGGGAAGCGATTACAAGCTTCTGGGCTATTGCCCCAGCAAAGAGCAGAACAATCGCTGGTATGAGGCCGTCTATAGCCACATGGCCAAGTCGTATGGGGCGGATGGATTAGACATAACGCATGCTCGCTACGCCATGACCAGCGAGCCCGCCGGACTGTGGACCTGCGCCTGCGACGACTGCGCGCGCACGGCTGCCGAGATGGGCTATGACATGCCGCAGATGGTGGCCGACATCAAAGCTGCGCATGCTCGGTTGCGGCACATGGATGGTCGAAAGCTGGTGCAGGCCCTGGGGAACGGCATGGGGTTCTTTGACGCCATGCAAGCGCTCGGCCTGCGCGACGGCGTCTGGCAGTGGTTCGAGTTTCGAGCCCGATTGCTGGGGCGCAACCTGAAGCGCTTCCGCGCCTCGGTGCACGCCGCGGCTGGCGACGATTTCATCTTTGGGGCCGATACTTATCCCGCCTCGCAATCGATGTTCGTGGGTCACGACATCAGCCACTGGGGCGAGTTCTGCGATTTTGCCAGCCCCCTCCTGTCGCATGCGGACATTTTCTGCACCAAGCCTATCCACGACTGGGCGCAGTTCTTGTTGCATATGCATCCCGAGATCAGCGAGGCGGACGCTCTACAGGTGGTCTACCGTCTTCTGGGGTATGATAACCTGGGGATGCCCAGCAACTTGGCCGATTTTGCCCTGGATGCGCCGGATCGAGAGTTCCGCAACATTCCGTTGGTGGATGTGATCATGCGTGACATGGCCAAGGCCCGGCTGTACTTGGGCGAGGATGTTCCCTGCTATCCCATTATCCAAGGCGGCGGCGCCCCCAGTGATTGGCCGCGCCCCATCATCGACGCCCTGATCGCCGGGGCCGCGCAAGCCGGGCAGGATGGCGTGATCTTCCAGGGAACCAAGAACCTGGTCGATTATGAGGTGCAGCGATAGCGGCTAGCCCCCCACCTTGGACCTCTCTCCCATGTCCCTGACGGGAGTGGATCTGTCCTGGCATCGGCCATCACTTTCCCCTCTCCCATGTTTTGCATGGGAGAGGGGCAGGGGTGAGGGTCTCTTACCCGATGGGCGGGTTAACCGGCTGGCCGCACTTGGCGCAGAACCTGGCTCCGGGCCTGAGCTCACTACCGCAGTAGGCACAGAACTGCTTCTGCTCCGGCAGAGTGGCCCCGCAATAGGGGCAGAAGCTGCCCGCGGCCGGCGCCACCCTGCCACAAGAAGGACACATCCTCTCTCCAGCCGCAGCGCTTGCCGGCGCCGTGGCTGTCTTGGCCGCAGCTGCCGCGGCCGCCGCCTCCATCTTGGCCAGCTCTGCTTCCTGCTGAGCCACAGCCTGTTTTAGCTCCACGACGTGCTGGCACAGTGGCTGGAGCTCCGGTGTACCCAGCTTGCCCGCTTCCTGCAGTCCCACGGCCTGTATCCCGATCGCCGTGATCATCTCTGTTATCTGGGCATTGAGCCGCTTCAGCTCAGACTTGACTTGGTTCATCGCGCGCCTGCGGTCGGCGTCGGCCATCTGCCGCCGTAAGCCCTCGATGGTGGCGCGGATTCCTCCAGCACGGTCGATGGCGCTGGTCAGGTCCGCTGCTTTCTGCTTAAAAGTCTCCAGGATATCGGGCATTGTGATCCCCCTGTGAGCCGCTATACGCTCGCCTCATGAACATCTATACGCAAGAACAGCCGTTTGGGTCTCGGAAGCGAGGAACCTGAACGGGCGTTCCTTCGTCTGTTTAGGTGGTACACCCGTGACATCGATCCCAGGCGGCACGCCCTGCTACCTGCAAGCTTGAGTGGGACCTTGAGATCTCTGAAGGGGAGGGTGGATATGACATCATCTAGGGGACCAGGCCAAACAGGTGAGCAGCGACGACTGTTGGCCGTAGCGATCATCGCTCTGCTCCTGGCCTTGCTAGCCCTCTCTTGGGGCATCTGGACGCTAAATCGCCTGGGTGCCTTGGGTGGACGGGGCGGCCCCGCGACGCCTCCCACAGCGAGTTTGCCGACGCGTCCCGCGTCGGCGACATCCGTTGCCCTGGCGCCTACGCCACTGCCCACCCTCGAGCCCCTGCGTCTTCGGACCGCGGTCCCGATCGTCACGCCCTCTCCTACGCAAGCGCCAGCCATGGTGCCAAGCGCTATGCCCGATGGCGCCTATGCGGTCGAATACCTGGGTTGCATCAAGCATGGCTCGGGCACCGGCACAGTTAAGGGCCAGGTGTTCGACCGCCAGGGTGATATTGTCGTGGGCGCCGAGATACGCGTGACCCTGAACGACTGGACCTACGACAGGGCCGGCATCACGAACACCGATGGCTGGTACGAGTTCTACCTGGACAAGGATCTGAAGGTCAAGATCGTCTCTCTGCGCATTCGCGGCCAAGAGATGCCCCTGGTGGGGCATGAGGACCTGGTCGCCAGGTCGCAGGGTGGCTGCTACGAGAAGATCAACTTCCGTGAGCAATGAGCGCTCGACATGCGTCAGCGGCAGGGGCAGCCCCAGAGGCGACGCCCCTGCCGCGTCGATTGGCGACGCTAGGCGCGCAGCCGTGCGATGATCTGCGCCGGCCGCGAGGTGGCATCCATAGCGCCCAACTTGAGCAACCCCGAAACCCCCGGCTCCACCAGTGCCCCCACGTCCGTGTAAAAGGCGTTGCGATCGCGTCGCGTGGGGAGGTAGCGCCGCGCCCAATCGCTCTGATAGCCCAGGCCCAGGGCCCTCTGCATCGCTGTATGCCCATAGACAAAGCGCGCCCCGGCAATAAAGTCGCCGCGCAGCGGGCGGAGCGGCTCCGCATCGAAATCGTCCACCAGGCGCTGCCCCGCTTTGTTCATCTCGGTGCCGACGATGATCGGCAGATCGAGCGCGCGCGCCAGGTCGACCGCCTCATAGAGCGCGCCCACCTTGGTGGCGCGGACGGTCGGGTCACTGAAATTCCAGTTCCGGTCGGGCACGATGTTGATCCCCGCCACACCCTGGCGAATCTGTAGCTCCAACAGCTCGGCAAGGCGCTGCTCCCCTTCGCTGGCCCCGTCCAGATAGGCCGCCAAAGGCAGGGCGCCGCAAGCGATGATGGCCTCGTTGACCTTGTGCAGAGGCGGAAAACTCTCCGCTCCCGGTTGCACATAGCCCACTCCCCCACGCTTCATCAGTCGGGAACGCACCAGCTCGTTGGGCGTCGGCGTGTCCCCAAG
>CAYQDH010000433.1:0-4932 GCA_964416075.1 uncultured Anaerolineales bacterium
GTGTTTCGCGCCGGTGAATACACCGGACTCCACTCATGACGTTTCCCGGGGGCCGCAAGTTAGGCAACTTGTGCTATATCCCCCTCCCCTTGTACCGCAAGTTGCCTAACTTGCGGCTCTCCCTCTTGCCCAGGCGCCGCAAGTTTGGCAACTTGCGGTACGGGATCGTCATGAGGTCCCTAGTGGCGCGCAGCGCCATGGGCGACTCAACATGACATAACCGCGACAACGACAAAGCCCTGCAGAGGAGGATGGGACGATGGACCAGCGACCGGTCGAACGCTATGGCGTCTACGAGGCAGCCTGTCACGCCTCCGGCCACTATGACAACCCCTACACGCAGGTCGATGCGGTCGCCGCCTTCACCTGCCCCGACGGCGCCGTCCGCAGCATCCCCCTCTTCTGGGATGGCGACGACGTCTGGCGCGTGCGCATCAGCCCCGACCAGGTGGGGGGCTGGAGCTATGTCGTCCATTCCGCCGATGCGGGCCTGGCCCAAGCGGCGGGCGCATTCCAGTGCACGCCATCGACCCGTCATGGCGGGCTGGTGATCATGGATCGCTACCCCTTTCATTTCGCGCGGCAGGACGGCACGCCGGTCTGGCTGATGGGTGACACCGCCTGGCGCCTCTATGCCACCGATCCGGCCAAGAAGGTCTCCCGGGAGACGGTGTGTCACTATCTGGATGTGCGCGCCGCGCAGGGCTTTAACTATGTCCATTCCGACTTGATGGGGGGCGCGGCCTGCGACGGCGAGCAAAAGGTGTTCCTCGATTTCGCGCGGGAGGCGCCCAACCTGCCCTACCTACGCGAGGTAGAGGCGCGCATACGCTACGCCAATGGCGCCGCCAATGGCGCCGCCAACGGCTTGGGGATCACCTGCGGCATCCTGTTGGCCTGGGCTGTGGGCGCCGAGTCGTGGGCCAGCTTCCCATCGGACGAGGCGCGGCTGCGCTATGCGCGGGCCATCGTGGCGCGCTACAGCGCCCTGGACGTGGCTTTTATCGTCTCGGGCGAATGGGACCTGGCCGGCCGCGACAGTAAGCCGGTCTTCCAGGCCATCGGCCGCGAGATCATGCGGGCGGACCCGCACAACCGCCTGCGCGCGATCCACCCCTGTCGAACCCGCAGCACCCAAGAGTTCGCCACCGACGACTGGTACTCTCTGGGCGACTATCAGCAGCTCTACCAGGCCCCGCCGAGCCGCGAGTCGACGGCCGCCGAGCGCGACTCGCTGCGCAACCACCTGCTCAAGCCCAAGGTGCACGGGCGGCCCGTCGTGAACGCCGAATATGCCTATTTCCTGCGGGCGATGCCCGCCGAGCGCTCCTACCATCCCGAGCTGACCGGCAAGGGTGTGGACAGGGAGCACTCGCACACCCGCGAGAGCTTCCGGCGCGCCTCGTGGGTTCTGGCCATGGCCGGTGGTTACTTTGTGGCCGGATTCGGCACCACCTACTTTGGCGGGTGGCGCGACTATGGGCCGTTCGACGTCGACGCGGCCAAGAACGACCCGGCGGAGAGCGATCTGCAGAATATCCGCGGTCTCTTTGCCGCGCTAGAGTGGTGGAAGCTGGGGGTGATGGATAACCTGGTCCGCGGCGATGGGGGCTATGCCTACTGCCTGGCCGAGCTCAACAACACGTACCTGGTCTACAGTGAGGGGAACAGCAGGGTCATGCTCACGCCCGATGGCGGCGCCACGGTCGGCAGCGCCACGGTCGGCAGCGCCACGGTCGGCGGCGCCGATTCGACATACCGCGTGCGGCGTTACGACCCGCGCACCGGTGCGTACGAGCCGCTGCCCGACGCCGCCGCCGACCGTGGCGCTGGCCATACGTCGTTGGCCCTGCCCGCGCCCGACCGGGGCGATTGGGTCTTCCTGCTTCAGCGTAAGCAGCCCTAGCCCCGCAGTGAGCGCTCGATCTCGGCCATCTGGAAGGCCATCTGCGCCTTGCGCGGCGTGCTGAGCGGCCCGATGCGCTCGCCTAGCTCCTGCAGCACATCCTTCTGGGCGTCATAGGGCCGCCAAACCGGCAGGCTGGGGCCGTTGGGGTCGCCCCGCGCGGCAAAGTTGGCCCAGTAGGAGGTCATCGCATCGCTGAGGTGGCGATCCACGTCTTGGGGTTCATTCGGGGGAAAGTAGTCATCATAGTACTAGTCCTCCGGGATGTGGGGATACTGGGGGCAGATCGGACCGAAAGTGTCCGCAGGACGCACGCCGGACCACTGGAGCGGAGGCTCCGGCGGGCGCCAGCGCCGTTCCCCCACGGGTGGGGCGGCGAAAGGAATGCCCTTGAAGACGCGCACCTGGGGTCACGCCCCGTGGTTCCCGCCAGGAGACCGCTTTCCACGCGC
Source organism: uncultured Anaerolineales bacterium (assembly GCA_964416075.1). Lineage (GTDB taxonomy): Bacteria > Chloroflexota > Anaerolineae > UBA1429 > UBA1429 > CAYQDH01. The sequence continues at coordinate 2,359 of CAYQDH010000433.1, forward strand.
ACGATATCCTGTTTGGCCGCCAACCGTGGCGCCGCCGACCGGCCCTCGGCCACTTGCTGAGCCATGGCGCCTCCTTATGAACTGCTGAGCTATGCGCACTCCACCCACGCAGGCTCTCTGCCAAGGGCGCGGCCATCGCCAAACTCAACACCCTGATCTACGTGCTGATCAACCTGCAGGCGCAACAGCGCATCCGCCTCAAAAAGGCTGCCTCCTGACCGATGGTTAAGGTGCGCGGCCTCCCAAGCCCTTGAAAAGCCAAAACGTAACCAGTGAAATGACAGGTTACGTTTTTTCGTAACGAGTGCGTAACCAGTCAAGACTGGTCCAACCCTCTCACCTTCGGGCACTATCCTCGGACAGACCATCATGTCAGCACACACGGTACGTCGTCTTATGTCCAAATACCCTCACCGAGGCTGTTGCGTAATTCCCCTTCGCGGGCGAGGAAGGGGTGGACAGGAATCCCGCCATGTGGCAAAAGATGGTTACTAGGCCGCATTTACCACCTCCAGGATCCTGTCCATGGTCAGTATACAGCAACACGAACGGGCTGTCATCTTCAAGAACTGGTCTTGGGTGCTGGGCGTAGCCACCCGATACCTGCTAAACCGGCTGCTTGCACGGCTGAGCGGGCACTGGTTGGTGCAGTTGGCCTTGCACCTGGATCTCAGAGGCCTGGAACAACGGTGCGCCCCTTACCATCACCTGCATGGGGCCGGAGCCCCAGCGCGACACAGCGTGCCGCGCTTGCTGCGGGTGTTGCTGGTCAAGTACATGCACGACTATTCGCTGCGCCAGACGGAAGAGGCGCTCAGGCGCGACCTGCTCTTGCAGTGGTTCTGCGGCTACAGGCTGTGGGAGGAGCCGCCGGACCACACCATCATCGAACGTTTTGAGCAGTGGGTGGCCCAACAGCAGGGCCGGGCCTTCTTCGACGAGGTTCTCTCTCAGATCGACGCGGAACTGCTCGAGGAACGATCTCGGCCCCAACTCGTGGATAGCTATGCCCTGCAATCGCGAGCGGCCAAGGTGTCGGTGGTGACCTTGCTGCGGCAGGTGGCCCGGGAGCTGTTGGGGGCGCTGCAGGCGGCGCACCCTTTGCGCTACACCCTGCTGCAGAGCACCCTGGATCGGGAAGCCTTGTTCGGGGAGAAGAAGGAGGATCGGCGCTGGTCGGAGGCTGGTGTGCGACTCGCTGCGCTGCAAAAGATGATAGGGCCTCTGCTACAGTGCCGGGAAGCGGGTTACGACGTTCTGTCTGCCGTGCCGCCCCTGCCGTTGGAGCGTCAAAGACCATTGCGCCAGTGGTTGGAGCGGCTGGACAAGGTTCTGGCGGACGAGTTGGTGCTGGAGCAGGGAGAAGGGGGGAGTTGGTGGGTGCGGGAGCGGGAGAAGAAGGAGCGAGGGACCTTCCGCATGGTCAGCGCCACGGATCCCCAGGCCACCTTGCGGGACCACGGCAAGGACAAGCCGGTGGAGCTGGGCTACAACGTGTCTGTGCTGACCACGACGACGCTGGTGCGCGAGGTAGAGGTGCAAACGGGGTGCTGCCCCGATGACCAGGCGCTGGTGCCGCTGATAGAGAGCCAGCAAGAGCACCACGACCTGACACCGCTCAGCGTGAGCGGGGATGGGGCCTTCTCCCGGGGCAAGACGCACGCTCAGGTGTACCAGGTCACGGCAGGGCGCACCCGCCTGATCACCCCGCCCCCGCAATACGACAAGCGCAGCGAGCGCTTTAGCCCTTACGACTTTGCCCTCTCGGCAGATGGCGCTACCCTGACCTGTCCCAACGGCGTCAGCACCATGCTACACTATCGCGCCTACCACGCCGATGGTTGGGTGTGGCGTTTCAGGGCTCAGCAGTGTCGGGGCTGCCCGCTGCGGGGGCAGTGTCGCGACCCCCTGAGCAAGCCCACGAGCCACCGCATGGTGTATGTCAGTGACTATCGCGCCTTCGTCCTGGTCTCTTGCGCCGACAACCTCAGCGATGCGCACAAGGCCCTGATGAAGCTGCGCCCGCAGGTGGAGCGCATCATCTACTGTCTGACTAACCTGCACGGCGGGCGCCAGGCGCGGCGCTTTGGCCTGCACTATGCCGATTTCCAGAGCCGCATGGTGGCCACCGTCTTCAACCTGCGCCAGTGGATCCGGCTGCGCGCGCGCCGCGGCAAGGGGCGTCTGGCCAGTCCGGTGGCCATGGTCACTCCACTTTGGGAGTGGCAGTCCCTGCCGGATTGTGTCGCTCGGGCAGCATGAGTACAGAGAAGAGGGAAAGAAAAGAGGAAGAAACGGGGCTAAACCATGTTTAAACACAGACGGGGGCCTCGCGGCCCCCCAACCTAAGCAACGCTGCGCCTTTCGGCGCCCCTCTCAAGCCCCCGGGGCGCCCTCGCGGCAGGCTCGCAAGCCCCCAAACCCGCCGCTCTGTACCCCCTAAGCCGAATTCTGCAACAGTCTCCTCACCTTCGGGCACTATCCTCGGACGCTCAGCGAGGAACTACCGAGGGGGAACCCACGGAGTCCAAATACCCTCACGAGGGTTAGACAAGACATAACTGCGATTACGCC
>CAYQDH010000434.1:0-4928 GCA_964416075.1 uncultured Anaerolineales bacterium
TACGTTTGATCTCCACGGGACCTTCCCATCGTTCCCGGTCCGGCCAGAGGACCGTGGGAAAGTTCGGATTCTCCGGTGGGCGCGGTTTGCCATAGCGGTACCAGAGGATTCGCCCATCGTGCGTCAAGGCATAGATCACGCCATCCCCCGCGGCCAGCACCTCCCTGAACCCACCCCAGCCCGTCCCTATCGCCTCATACCCTCGAGTCCGGGCGCCCGAGACGAACAGGCTCGTGTAGGATTTCCAGGAAACCGTGCCATTCAGGTAGCCGAGGTGCTGGTATCGCAGGAGCACTCCATCCTGCTGAATGGCATAGATGATGCCGTCGCCGCCGGAAAAGACTTTGGCAAAGCCCGCCCAGCCCCATCCGACCGTGACCGGGCCGACCCAGGTGCTGACATCGCCGCCGGAGGCGGCTCCATCGTGGCGATACCAAAGCAGGTCGCCATTGGGCTTGATGCCATATACGACGTATTCGCCGCCCGAGAAGATCGACTGGAAGATCTGCCAGCCGTACCCGACCTGACGGGGTTCGCGCCACCGCCGGGAGCCATCGTAAGACCCGTCGTGTCCGTACCACATCAAGACACCGTCGGGGCGCACGCCATAGATGGCCGGCCCGCCCCCGGAAAACACTGTGGTAAAGCTGCCCCAGCCATTGCCAACCTGATTGGGCCCCGTCCAGTTGGTCGAGCCCCCAGGCTGACTGGATGATTCGTTGCGATACCATTGAAGATCAGCGTTCTGGTCGATAAAGTAGAGAACCGCCGGAGGGTAGACCCGGGTATTGGGGAAGACACCGATGAACTGCTCCCTGAGCGATCCGCCACTTGCGAGCCGCCCAAAGATCTTTGCCATTTCATAGAGCGTGTCGACACCGGCGGCTGTTTCCAGCTCGATCTCGATATCCGGCGAGCCGATGGCGTTCGGGTCGAGGCTACAGAGCTCTGCGCCCTCGGGCATGAGGAGGTCGAAGCTGGGCCCCGCCATGCGTTTTCCGGTCATCATGTTGCCAACATCGAAATAGAACCCGCACATCCGGTTCACGGCGTAGGTCGTGCTGGCGACGGGATAGGCGCGGATGCGGTACTTGATATTCTCGGGAATGGTCAGGGGCGTCCCATACTGGTCATCCCTGGCGATGGCGGGGTTGTCGATATAGTACTTGTTGAACTCGGTACGAACCGAGGTGGCAAAACGATGGCGCTCGACGCGGGCCTGGTCATCGATCAGGCGATGCTTCTGCCCGGCGTTCACCGCGCGCTCGCGCGCCGCGAGCCAGGTGAGGATCGCGGCCGCATAGACCGGCAGGGTCGGCATGTTCTTGAAGCGACCGGGCGCGAGGGCTGGCTGACGCGAAGCATCGAGCACCACATCGGTCCAGCGCCAGATCTCATAGTTGCTGCGCAGGAACTTGTCACACAGGATGCCCGCTTCATTGGCGATGCGCACTGCTGTATCCGCATCGCCGGGCCGGTCGATAAGCTCGATCGCCAATTGGCGGGAGCTATCGAGATAGTCGAGGAGGTCGCGCAGCGTCTGGCGATTCGACTCGACGGCCACCTGGTTGACCAGCTCGTCGATGCGCCGGTCGAGCTTGATGAGGACCTCCTTGATCTCGTCGATCTGTCGCTGCAGCGCTTTCATGGCCTCGATCATTTCCCTGTCGTCTTCGCTGGTCATGAACTTGATCACGGCGATGACGAAGGCGGCAGCGCCGATCACGCCGCCCATGGAAAACCCGAGGGCCGTGATGGTCGCTCCCTCTTCCGACATGAAAGCCTCGTCGAGCTTTTCAGCCAATGACTCGTAAATCTGCATGCCGTCTTCGGCAAACTTGAGGTCGTCTGACATGAGATGTCCTTCCTTGAGGCCAAACTTGAGCTGCGTTAACTAGCAGGTGCAGCTATACCAGTTGGTAGGCGGAATCTACATGGACATTGCCCGAAGACGTGCGGTTCTCACCGCGGGTGAGCTCCATCGGAGCGAACAAAATGGCGTTCTGGCAAACCCACGGAGGTCCACCTATCTAATCAATCATAGCATGCCTGCATTTCGATGTCGCCGTACTTACGGGCGGAGATGTGCTCGTACCTGAGACGGGTATGCACTAGGACTAGAGGCGTAGACCAGCTCGGGCTTGACTGGTCGCAGGGCGGGATCTATCTGCACGCTCCCCGAACACGTGCGGTTTTCACCTTGCGATCAGTCTAGTTGGCTGCTCAGAGCAACAAGGGGGGCCAACAAGGCAAACCTGCCAGGAAAGACCTAACGGAGCATAGGCGATGCTCCCGACTCCGTCACGCCTGCTGCAGTCTATTCCGGCATGGGCAGATCGGGCTTGCCGTAAAAGTGGTGGTGGAAGACGCTCCAGAACCGTTCCCCCGTATAGCGGATGGTAAAGGCATCGACTCGCTCGGCCCCCGCCCTGATCTGCGCTGGCCACGGCTCCTCGCGCTCGATCTCCATCACAAAGGGACCCGGCATGGTGAGTGGCTTAATCTCTTCTGCCCTGGCGACTGCTTCCTTGATGCGCTCCTGGATCAGCTTGCGCGCATCCACCGGAGCGAGGTGGATCGCGCAGTTGATGGACAGCCCCGTCTTCACGGGGGCGCTCACCATTCCCGGCACCCACCGTTCCGCCTCTTGGCAGGCATGGGAATCGCCGGACGTGAAAATCCAGGGGATGCCCAACTCGCCCGCCAGGAGAGCCGCCTGTTCCATCTCGCCGAACTCGCGTCCATTGATCCTGTAGGTGTAGCCGCGGCTCTGGGTATGGCAAAGGCAGGCGCCAGGCGTCCCGGCCATGGCGTGCATGCCCACCTGCACCAGTGCGCCAAAGCGCGGGGAGATGCCTAGTAGCCAGTTAGGGCGCTCGGAACCCCTAGCGATCCTGACCCCGGGGATCAGCTCCTCGACCAGGATGGTGCGGCCCGCGCCGTGTCCGTCGCACACCAGCACCTCTTCCACGCCCGCCGCAAAGAGGCCTTGGGCGGCGGCGTTGACCTCGCCGGTCAGCAGGCGTTGCATCTCGGCGCGCTCGTAGACCCCTTTGGCTTCCGCCGCATAGTCACGACCTCGCGGGTCCCAGTCGTCGATCCCAGCGACGCCCTCCAGGTCCGTAAACACGTATGCCGAACGAATAGACCCCATGTGCTTCTCCCTATACCCTTCTCGATTTGCTAGCCCATGAATTGGCGCAGGTAACGCGCGCTCTGGCGAAACGCCGCCTTGCGGCTTTCCAGCGTGCCCTCGTAGGCGCGGTCCTCCACCTCGATGCACACCGGCCCATCATAGCCCACGTCGGTGAGCACGGAAAAGAGCTTGCCCCAATCCACATCGCCCAGGCCGGGCAGCTTGGGGGTGTGGAACTGTAGCGGCGTGGCCAGGATGCCCACCTCATCCAGGCGATCCTGGTCCAGTCGCGCGTCCTTGGCGTGCACGTGAAAGAGGCGCGGGGCAAACTCACGCAGCGGCCGCAGATAGTCCATGCGCTGCCAGATGAAATGCGAGGGGTCGTAGTTCAGGCCGAAATGGGCGTCGGGGATCGCCTGGAACATGCGCCGCCAGATGGCCGGCGAGGTGGCCAGGTTTTTACCGCCCGGCCACTCGTCGCCGGTGAAGAGCATGGGGCAGTTCTCGATCCCGATGCGCACACCCTGATCCGCGGCGAAATGCACCAGCGGCCGCCACGTCTCCAGGAAGCGTGGCCAGTTCTCCTCCACGGTGTGCCTCCAATCGCGCCCGATGAAGGTGTTCACCAGGTCCAGGCCGAGGAGCCTGGCGGCGTGGACGACCTTTTTGATGTGCGCCACATGGATTGCGGCCTCGTCGAGGTCCGGGGCCAGGGGGTTGGGGTAATAACCAAGGGCGCTGATCTGCACGCCCGTGCGCGCGATGAGTTCCTGCACTCCTGCCGCGTGCTCGGTGGCAAACCCGTCCACGTCGATGTGCGTCACCCCGGCGTAGCGTCTCTCGGCTTTGCCCATGGGCCAGCACATCAGCTCCACGCAGGCGAAATGTTCCTGCTGGGCGAACTGCAGTACCTCTTCCAGAGAGAGCTCCGGCAGAATCGCGGATACAAAACCCAACTTCATGCTAGCACCTCCTATATTGTCACCCTGAGGCCGCACGCTGGCCGAAGGGTCTCCGTTTGGGCGAGCAGAGATCCTTCGCCCAAAGAACGGGCTCAGATGACAGCCCCGTTTTCACCCTGAGGCCGCACGCTGGTCGAAGGGTCTCCGTTTGGATGAGCGGAGATCCTTCGCCTGGAAGGCGGGCTCAGGATGACAAAATCGCCCTTACTCCGGCACGTCAACCCATCGTTGTTGGCGATGGCTGGCCAGGATCGCCTCGCAGAGCACGATCTCGCGATGGCCATCGGCAAAGGTGGGATAGGTCGCCACGCCGGCCTGGCCGCCTCCGGCGATGTGCCCATAGAAGGCGCGAAAACACTGCTTGAAGGAGTCGGGATAGCCCTCGTTGTGTCCGCCGGGATACGAAGCAAAATTCCGCGCCTGGTCGCCGAGCAATGCCGGATCCTTGAGCAGGACCTCGTTGGGGCGGTCGCGGTGGCCCAGCCACAGCTCATTGGGCGTCTCGCTGGTCCAGGCCAGCGCACCTTCGGCGCCGCTGATCTCGTAGCGCAGGCAGTTCTTGCGCCCCGCCGTCACCTGCGAGACCCACAGCGAGCCCACCGCCCCCCCGGCAAAGCGCAATAGGACGCTGGCGCAGTCTTCGGTGGCAATCGGCAGGGGCTCGCCGGCCTGGGCAGATTTGGCTTGGCTGGTGAATGTCTCCACCTCCCCCCGTGGGCGCTGGCGCACCGGATGCACCGTCTTCAGGTCGGCCAGGACAGCCTCCACCCGTTGCCCGGTGATGTACTGCAACAGATCCAACCAATGGGTGCCGATGTCGGCCACCACGC
>CAYQDH010000435.1:0-4915 GCA_964416075.1 uncultured Anaerolineales bacterium
CGCCATCGGCTATGCCAGCTTTGGCGTCGAGCACATCTTTGATGCGGATGGTGAGGTCACGCCCGGGGCCGCCCAACTCGTGGATAGCTATCGAGCGGTCGCCGAGGCGATTCCCCTGTTGCTCAAATATCAGGGCAGTAGCCAGCTTCAGGCCATCGTGCAGGAAGAGAACCAGGGGGAACAGTTCCTGGACCTGGCCGGCTGGTTGGGCGTCGTAACGTTTGGGTATGGCGCTCCCGGTCATGTGAACCGTGACTGGCGCCATGCCGGAGGCCATCCCCGCTTTCAAGGGGATCCCAACGCCTCCAGGGGCCGTGGCCTGCTCTTCCAGGCCAGCAAAAACGAATTCTACCTGGTGGGCGGGTCATACCAGCTACACCTTTGCCGCAAGGGGAGCTGGAGCTCTATGTTCAGCTTTACCATGCTGCGCGATTTCCATCTCGATCGCCAGGGGCACTATGTCACGGTGGACGAGGGCCATTTCGATGGCCAGGGGGCCTTTGTGGTCGATCGTCGCCGCAATGGCGATGAGATCGACGCGGGCGTGTGGGTCGAGCCCGACACCAAGGTCGTGCGCGTGGTCATGAGCGACTGAGCCAGGCTCATCCGGAATGCATTCATGGTCCAAGTGAGGATGTCCAATATGATTATCATCGACGGCCATCTGCACGTGGCCTGGGAAATGTTGCGCTGGAATCGCGACGTCACCAAGAGTGTTATAACGACTCGACAGTCCGAAGCCGGTATGGCTGGTAAAGCACGTGGGCGCGGCACTGTCGGGCTCCCAGAAATGCGGCGAGGCCAGGTGGCTCTCTGCTTTGGCCTCATCTGCACTTCCACCGACCCCGGGGGTACGTCGCTTGGGAACTATCGCACGCCGGAGGCCACCTGGGCTTATGCCCAAGCGGAGCGTGCCTGCTACACCATGCTTCAAAGGCAAGGGCTCATGCGCATGATCAGGACCTCCTCTGAGCTGGATGCGCATATCCGTGAGTGGGAGAGCTCTGGCGACACCCCACCGCCTCTCGGCTTCGTTCTGGATTTGGAGGGTTGCGATCCGATTCTCTCTCCCGGTCAATTGGACGAATGGTGGGAGGACGGATTGCGAGTGGCCAGCCTATCGCACTATGGCATGGGACGCTATGCGGCGGGGACCGGCCCTAGCGGTGGAGTGACGCCGATCGGCCGCGAGCTTCTAAGGGGCATGGAGCGGCTCAACATCATACTCGACACCGCTCACCTCTCTGAACAGTCATTCTGGGAAGCCGTAGACCTATTCCACGGTCCCATCGCTTTCACCCACGGAGGGACCCGCGCCTTGGTCCCCATGTGGCGGACTCTCTCTGATGAGCAACTGCGCGTGCTGATCGAAAGACGTGGCGTCATCGGCATTTCCATGGACGACTGGCAGATTAGCCCGGGGTGGATTAGGGACCAAAGCACCCCCGATTCGGTCAGCCTGGAGAATGTGGTCGATCACATGGACCACATCTGTCAATTGGCCGGCAACGCCGACCATGCGGCTCTGGGGACCGACCTGGGTGGGGGCTTTGGCACGGAGCAATGCCCCAGAGACCTGGATTCCATCGCCGATCTGCAAAAGATCCTCCCCATCCTTCGCCGCCGTGGCTATAGCGAAGAGGATATTCGCAAGATCATGCATGGGAATTGGGTGCGATTGCTCAGACAAGCATTGACCTAAGTCCTGCCTGCAGACGGAGCAAGAGACCCGGGCCCGCGCGGGCCCGGGTCTCATCACCACACAAGCTCTGTTGCTCTCTGCGCGCTACAACCCGGCCGGATAGCGTTAATGCTCGTTGACATCCTGCACCGTCGTGGTGGCCTCGGTACCCTCCTGGTGCAACAGCACCTCCATCACCTGCGCATCAACTCATTCCAGATCGAGGGCTCTGGCCTCTCCAGCGGGTCGAGATTTACCTTTTCCGCATCCTTACAGAACTCGTACATCGCCTCTAACATGGGCATCCGAAAGCCCTGAGCTCGCGCCTCGGCCAAAAAATAGTGCCACTCGGAGAACAAGCCCGAGAGGTGATCTGTTTTGCCTTCCCTGATATCCCGGTATAGCCGGGCATAAGGATCGCCGGACTGGGGGTCGACATCGAGAGCACGCATTAGGTCTTCCAGGTTCAGCCCGGCTCGCAACCCGAAGGCCATCACTTCCATGCGGGCCACGTCGGGGAATCGGACGGTCAATTGTTGCACAACCTTTGCCGCCTGGCCCATACCGACCGGCCCATAGTAGGCTATTTTCTCAGCATTACCCACGGCCTCAAAAAGGGACCAACACTCTCGAGCAATCGCCTCGTCGCCTCCCACAAAGATGCGCAGCGTGCCCGTCTCGGCGCCTCGGCGTCCCCCACTGATCGGCGCATCCAGATAGCGACACCCCCTGGCCAGATACTCTGCACCTATGCGGCGGGTCTCGGGGCCTGGGACGGTGCTGTGATCGATGAAGGTTTGCCCGGGGCGTGCGTTGGGCAAAAGCAATTGGTCAGCCAGCCAGATGGAAGCCTGTCCCTCGACGCAGGTCAGCACGTATTCACATCGTTGCGCGATCTCCTCGCCACTGGACGCCAGTTTCCCGCCAGCCACCGCAAAACGCTGCATTTCTTCGGGTTTCAGGTCGAACCCTGTGACGTCGAACCCCGCGCGAACAAGGTTGGCCGCGATCCCTCCGCCCATATCACCGAGGCCGATGATGCCGATCGAGCTATCTTTTGGGTTCATGCTACCTTCCTACTCGTGTGATAACCACCCTTGCGCCTGGAGCCAATCGGCAAAGCGCTCGATCCACTGGTCCGACGGCAGCCCCTGCTTGCGCATGCCAAAGCCATGGCCGCCCGAGGCATAGATGTGCAGCTCGGCCGGGTGCCCGCTCTCTCGCCACTGGGAATAGAGGCAGATGACCACCGCCGCGCCCGTCGCCACGGCGGGGTCGGGCAGATAGGCCGTCAAGGTCGGATGGGTGACGTTGCGGATCACCTTCAGGGCGGGCGGGATCAGCGCCTCTTGCTCTACCTGGTCACATCCTTCGGACCCCGGCGCGTCGTCCGGCCATAGCGGGATCGTCTCTGATGTTACGGGTATCGAGGAACTCCCAGGCATAGCCAAACCCTTTTTCCAGGACTCGAAGTGGATCCATTATGCGTGGCCAAGTGGACCTGTCAAACCTGTAGCAGTATCTTGCGGGTACGATGCCTTGTCGTGCCCATCAGGGAAGGGCTTGGCCGCAGGATAGCACTTTGGCGCTTCCTTAGCACTCTGGGTTGGCGCCTGTGGCCAAGTATCGGTATAATGATTAGAGTAGCAAACAAGGCTTGCTGATCCACGGCAAATCGGGCTTGCCGCCAGGGGATGTGTCGTTGCTATTGTGCCGATGGACCTCTTGGCAGCGCCGGAAGGCCCTTGCGTTGCATCGATTTGTTGGCCCGCTGAGTTCCGTGAAGCGGTGGCCCAGGGAAGGAGATGGAATGTGACGATGGATACGAATCAAGGTCAGGGCGGGGTCTTCCAGCGTCCCGCACTCAAGGCCCAGACCATCAATGATCTGCGTGAGTTGTTGGGCCAGGCGAAAAAGATGGTCGACGACCTGCCCCGGAGTGGCGCGCGCGCCCAGGCCCTCCTGTTTCAGTTGGATGCCATCCAAGATCTGTTCGCGCGCCTCAAAGACTCGGGGGCAGACCTGCGCGCCGAAGCGGTGCGCAGGGAATTGATTGAGCGCGACTTGCGTAGCAAGGATGCCGTCCTTCTGCGTGAGCTGGAAGCGGCCGGTGGCCTTGCCGCGGTTCGGGCTGCAGCCAACCCGACCCCAGAGCAGTGGTGGTGGTTCCTCGACGAAGGCCTGGCCCAGAAAGAGAAAGGCCAGAAACGGCGCGCCCTGAAAAACGTGGGCATCGTCGCCGCCGTGCTGCTGGTCGCGGTGCTCCTCTATCGCTTTGTCCTCACGCCGGATACGCCCGCGAGCAGGGTCATGGAAAAGACGAGCCAGGCTGCGGCCGCGCTGCAAGAGGGTGACCTGGCCGGCGCCACGCTGGCCTATCGCCAGGCGGTCGAGATCGAGCCCGCCAACCCCGAGCTGCACGCCTGGGTTGGCGTGTTGGAAGAGATGCAAGGGAACGCGGACCGTGCCGCCGAGGCATATGCCAATGCCGAGCGCCTCGCTGGCAGCCCGGCTCGCTACCATATCCTGCGCGCCTCAGCGTGGTCCAGCGCGGGGGACCTCGATCGGACCATCGCCGAGGCGCAGGCTGCCCTGACCAGCGAGCCGAACTCGGCAGAGGCCTACATGCTGTTGGGTAACGCCTATGAGACGCGTGGCGACATTGCTGAGGCCGTGCATGCCCTGCAAAAGGTCGTGGAGTTGGCCGAGGCCAGCGGCAACGGAGCCCTCGTGGTCACCGCCAAGACCCGCTTGGGCATGCTCAGTCAGCGTCCCCAGCTGCCCAATATGTCCGAGACGGCTTCGCCGGAAGCGACCCAGTAGGCTGCCGAATCTCGCCAACCTGGCCACACGGGGCGGGCTTGTCCGGTGTTACGAACCAGGCAAACGGTCAAGGAGAGCAGAAGATGGCATTGCTAACGCTTAATTTCGAGAGCCAGTATCTGAATGGCACCACAGGGGTAAGCATCATCCTGCCCGACAAGCCCCGCAGCGAGACGCCGGCGCAGTTCTATGGCGGCGGGCGCAAGTACAAGGTATTGTGGCTGCTGCACGGGACCTTTGGCGACCACACGGACTGGGTGCGCAAGTCGATGATCGAGATCTATGCGCGGGAGCGAGACCTGGTGGTGGTCATGCCTAGCGCGCTGAACAGCGACTACTCGAACTGGGATCGCTGCATGATGGGCTACGGCATGTTCGATTACCTGACCGAGGAGCTTATGCCGCTAATCT
>CAYQDH010000436.1:0-1194 GCA_964416075.1 uncultured Anaerolineales bacterium
TACTTTTCCTTCAGCATGCGTAGGTCCATCCCCGCCGCGCCCCACTGCACCGGGTTCAGGCAATCGACCCCCGCCTCGATAAAGTGCGGCACCAGGTTGGGCACCGAGCCGCAGCAGTGGATCCAGGTCTTGACCCCCGGATAGCGATGCACGGCGTCGGTGCACATCTTCCAGGCCGGCACGTAGAACTCCTCGAACAGGCTGGGGCGGAACCACTCGCGATCCTGCAGGCCGTAATCGTGCAGGCCCACGATGCACACATCGATGTACTGCCCCACCGCCTGTAGATACTGGTCGAAGCACTTGGCGGCGGCCTCGCCCGCGCGCATCATATAGTCGTGGCACCACTGCGGATCGCGGGCCATCTTGATGGCAAACCACCAAAAGTTGGCATAGCCGGCCGGGAGATTGACCCAGGGCATGCCCACGATGGCCCGCTCGGTGCTCGCATACAGCGCCTTGGCCATCTCTTGCTGCGAGCGCAGCTCCTCATCGGGCAGGCTCTCCTGAAAGCGCCACTGCGATTCGGGCAGCTCCTGCACATCGAAGGGGTCCCAGTGCGAGCTGGGGATGGCGTCGAAGAACCACCCGCCCTTGGGCATGCGCTGCATCCTCGGCCCACCGGGCGTGCTGGAGGTGAGCAGCGAGCCATCGGCCGTCTGCTCGGCCTCGAAATCCGCCGGCACCTCGAAGGTCTGCCCGTCCCAGAAGGTATAGGGCTTCCACTGGCCATAGTGCAGGCCATAGCGCAGGGGCGTGGGCGGGAGCATGGCGAAATCGGCGCCCAAGGCGTCGAGCATGGGGGTCTCCACCTCGGCCAGCATCTCGATCATGCAATAGACGCGGGCTGTGTCGGTGGGCAGGCCGAGCGCCCGTTTCAGGGCACGGTAGCTCCAGACCGAGGTGCCGGTCACCTCCGTGGATCCCAGGTCGATGGCCGGGCGATCCGCGGGCTGATGGTTCAGGATGAGTCGGACGCGTTGGCGTGAATTCATAGGATTCTTTGCCCTTTGAGGCCGGCAAGTCACTGCTCGCTGATTTTTGGTTCCATCAGCAGCAAAGCGGGGGCAGGATTACCTGTTCGGGCGCGGCGAGGTCATCGGCGCCGACCTGGATGACCTCGCAGAGGGCACAGCGGTCGATTGCGAGATGCTCACGGAGCCCGTCGAGAACAAGGCCGGGACGGCACGCTAG
>CAYQDH010000436.1:1294-4904 GCA_964416075.1 uncultured Anaerolineales bacterium
CCACGGGCAAGATGCCCGTGCTACCAGCCATGTACCGCGGGCATCCTGCCCGCGCCCTCCCGCCCGGACCACGGAGCTACAGGCCCGCTCTTGCCCACGCTAGCCACGGGCAAGATGCCCGTGCTACCAGCCATGTACCGCGGGCATCCTGCCCGCGCTCTCCCGCCCGGACCGCGGAGCTACAGGCCCGCTCTTGCCCACGCTAGCCACGGGCAAGATGCCCGTGGTACAAACGGGACTCGCGCGAGCCCGTACCTCACTCTTCGCTGGCCACGTCTTGCAGCGCTTCGCTGGTGTGAGCGATGAGCGGCCGCGCCAGGTTGAACAGCTCGGTGGGGATGACGAACTTGGTCGCCTCGCTCTGGCCGAGCGCCCGCAGCGCCTCCAGGTATTGCAGCGTGATGGTCTTGCTATGCAGCCCCTTGGCCACCTTTTGCACCTCTTCCAGGCCCAGCGCCGTGCCTTGGGCGCGCAGGGTGATGGCCTGGCGCTCGCCTTCGGCCACCTTGATGGACGCCTCCCGGGTGGCCTCGGCCTGCAGGATCGTGGCCTCGCGCTGGCCCTGCGCCCGCAGGATGGTGGCCTGGCGCTCGCCTTCGGCCACCTTGATCGCCGCCTCGGCCTGGCCATCGGCCTCCATCACCGTGGCGCGCCGCGTGCGCTCCGCCGCCATCTGGCGGGTCATGGCCTCTTCGATGTTGCGCGGCGGGGTCACCTCGCGAATCTCCACCGCCGTCACCCGCACGCCCCAGCGGTCGGTGACGTCGTCCAGTTTCTCGTGCAGGACCTTGTTGATCTCGTCGCGCTTGGAGAGCACGTCGTCCAGGATCATCGAGCCCACCACAGCGCGCAGCGTGGTGATGGCCAGGCCCCGCGCGGCGCCGGTAAAGTTCTCCACCTCCAGCACGCTGCGCACCGGGTCGACGACCTTGTCATAGACCAGGGCATCGATAGAGACCGACGCGTTATCGGCCGTGATACACGTTTGAGGGTCGAGGTCGAAATAGGTCTCGCGCAGGTCCACCGAGATGCCCCGGTCGAGGAAGGGGATCAAGAACACGACCCCCGGCCCCTTGGCGCCCAGGCTGCGCCCCATGCGCAAGAGCACCAGCCGGCGGTATTCAGGCACGATGCGCACAGCCATGGCCAGGATGACCACGGCCACAAACAACACCAGGACGATGATGACCAATTCTCCGAATCCTAACATGTGTCTCCCTTATCCTTTCTGGTTCGCTTCCACGGGCGCCACTTGCAGCCGCACGCCGGCCACGCCCACCACCCGCACCTCTTGTCCGGCGCGAATATCGCCCTCGAGCGACACCGCGCTCCACTCCTGTAGATCCACCTTCACCTGGCCCGCGGGGACCAGGTCGGTCTGGGCCACGCCGAGGCGCCCCACCAGGCTTTGCGCGCCCGATTGGGGCGGCAGGCGGCTGGCCCGCAGAACGGCCCGCAACACCCCCAGGGTAAAGGCCAGGATGCCGGCGGCGACCACGCCGATCAGCCACGGGCTGACCCTGAGATCGGGCGCCGCAGGGGATGTGGCCCTGAACGGCGAAAAGAGCAGCAGCGAGCCCAGGACGAATGGCACCAGCCCGGCCACGCTGACGACCACCTCCGTATCGGTGAGCAGGCCGACCAGGAAAAAGATCACCGCCAGGCCCAGGAGCACCACCCCGGCCCAGTTCACCGGCAGGTTGCCCAGGGCCATCAGGGCCAGGATATAGCTCACGGCGCTGCCCACGCCGGCCACGCTCAACCCCGGGTGCACCAGCTCGGCGAGCAACAACAGCGTGCCCAGCGAGAGCAGGAGATAGGCGATGTTGGGATCGCTGATGGCGTGCATCAGGCGCTCGGCCAGGTTCATGGGCTGGCGCTCCAGGGGCGCTCCCGCGGTGCGCAGCTCCACCGTGCCCGTGACCGTCGTCACACTGCGACCATCGAGCTGGCGCAGCAGGTCGGACAGGTCGTCGGCCAGCAAGTCGATGACCTCTTGCTCCAGCGCCTCGCTCGCCGTGAGGGAGAGGTTCTCGCGCACCGCGCGCTCGGGCCACTCGACGTTGCGCCCGCGCCGCTCGGCGATGGCGCGGACCAGGGCGGCGGCGTCGCTGGTGGCCTTTTCGTCCATCACCTCGTCGATCTCGGTCCCCAGGGGCACGGGGTGGGCCGCTCCAATGTGCGTTCCCGGCGTCATGGCCGCCACGTGGGCCGCCAGGGTGATGAATAGCCCGGCCGAGGTGGCCTGGCGTATCCAGCGTCAGCACCACCAGGCGCGCGCCCCGCTGCTCGGCCAGGCTCAGCGCGCGGTCCAGATACTGCGCGGTGAGGGGGTTGATCACCCCATCGACCTCCAGCACGAGCACCGCGCCCGTGGCCTGCGCCGAGGCCCGCGGGAGGGCCGGCGAGGGATAGAACAGCGACGAGAGCAACAGAGCAAATAACAGAGGAAGGAGCGTGCGTTTCATCGGTACACCCCCCATGGGCACGACACAAGCGCATCCGAACGGGCGACAGGCCGCCAGAGATGCAGCGGTCAAAAGCCTACGGGAGCAGCACGACCAGGATCTGTGGTGCATGGATGACGCCGAGGCGCCGGGCTCCAGTATGCGATCGACGTGTGCAGGGCTGCGGGGGTTGCTTGCGCCCCCGGGCCTGCCAGGTGATCCGCAGCGGCCCAAATGGTGTTGCCGGCAGCGTCGCAGCGGATGCGAACCGCCGGGACGCACAGATAGTGTAACACCTTTGCGCACTCTGCGCAAGGCGCTTGTGCTGCGCGCTTGGCCCGCCTACAATGTCCTCGTGCCTTGCGTTGGCCCTCTTGTCGAGTGGAAATCCATGAACCGCACAGAGGAGGCCGCCATGACCGACAGATCCACCCCCCCCCTTGCCGCACCCTTGGGTGCCCTGCGCGCCAGCTATGGCCCCGCCGCTCGCAGCGTCAGGGCCACCCGCACGGTTGGACTGATCTGCATCATCTTGGGAGCGGTCGCCCTTTTGGGCGGCATCGTCCTGGCCCTCGCGAGGGACACCGGGCTGCTCTGCCTGAGCGTGATCGGGCTGGCGCTCGTGGTGTTCGGCCTGTGGAGCGTGCGCCGGAGCGAGGCGGATGCCAGCCTGCGCGCCGCGCTCTACGAGGAGGGGTTGCTCTACAGCGCGGGCGGCGCGCAAGAGGCCTACCGCTGGGAGGACCTGGCCGAGATCTGGCAGGAGGTGATCTCGCGCGAGTACCGCAACGCCGGCCACCTGCGGCAGACCACCCACACCTACCGCCTGGTGATGCGGGACGGTCGCCGCCTGGCCCTGGACGACCGCCTGCAGGGCATCGGCGAGTTGGGCGAGGCGCTGCAAAAGGCGGCCCTGCCGCGGCTTTTCTGGGACGCGTTAGCGCGCTACCAGCGGGGCGAGACGCTGGCCTTCGGCAAGCTCTCCCTGAGCCGAGAGGGGCTCGCGCTGGGGGGCCGGACGTTGGCCTGGGGCGACCTGGGGCCGGTCGAGGTGGGCGACGGCCAGCTGTACATCGCCGAGGCGGGGCGCAGCGCCCGTTGGGCCGAGCTGCCGGTGCACGAGGTGCCCAACGTGTTCGTGCTGTTGGCGTTGGTGCAGGCGC